>NZ_JABEMA010000499.1 GCF_013004605.1 Pseudokineococcus marinus | reverse complement strand
GAGGGTGCGACCCACGCCGGACAGGGCGCGGGGCCCCGCCGCGGCGCCCAGGGCCCGCAGGAGCAGCACCGCGGCCACCACCATGCCGGCGCTCGTGCCGGCCGCCAGCGCCACCACGCGGTCCTCGCCAGGGAGCACCGCGGCCAGCGCCACCTCGGCCACGACGACGGCGAGCCAGCCGGTGACGGTGGCCGTGGCCGCCGCCCGGCCGCGCTCGAGGGCGTAGAGGGCGCGCCCCACGTGGGCCACGAGGGCGAGCCCCAGCAGCGCCGGGGCGACGGCCGTGACGGCGTCCGCCACGGCGTCGTAGGCGGTCGTGCGGCCGGTCCCGTCCCCCGCCCCGCCCGCGTCGAGCGCCGCGTAGAGGGCCTGGACGGCCGGGGCGACCGCCACGAGGAGGGCGGTGCCCAGGAGCGCCACGAGCACGACCGCGCGGGTGCTCGCGGCCGCCGTCCGGGCGAAGCCGCCCGCGTCCCCGCGCGCCGCCAGCTCCGCGAGCCGCGGGAAGGCGCTCGTCGCCAGGGGGACGGCGAGCACGGCGTAGGGGAGCAGCGACACGGGCTGCACGACCTGGACGAAGACGCTGAAGGAGCCGGGCGCCGGGTCGCCGAGCCGGCCCCCCAGCAGCAGGGCCGTCAGGACGGCGGCCTGCTGGGCGAGCAGCGCCAGCAGCCCCGCCGCGGCGAGCCCCCGGGCGCGGCGCAGCACCCCGGGCGGGAACCGGAGCGTGGGCCGGGGGCGCAGCCCGCCGGCGAGGACGGGGCCG
The DNA here is from genome assembly GCF_013004605.1 of Pseudokineococcus marinus. Lineage (GTDB taxonomy): Bacteria > Actinomycetota > Actinomycetes > Actinomycetales > Quadrisphaeraceae > Pseudokineococcus > Pseudokineococcus marinus. The sequence goes on along the minus strand of NZ_JABEMA010000499.1, from coordinate 705 downwards.
AGCAGCGGCAGCGTGAGGACGGCCACGCCGAGGGTCGTGCCGCCGGCGAGGACGGCGAGCGCCGGACCGGCCGCTGGGCCGTCACCCGCCCCGGGCCCCGACAGACGGGCGTAGAGGGCGTAGGCGCCGATGACCGTGAGGCTCGACAGGAGCGGGGCGAGCGCGGGCCAGGTGAAGCGCCGCTGCGCCTGGAGGGCCCCGGTGAGGACGACGCCGAGGCCGTAGAGGACGACCTGGGGGGCGAAGACGACGAGCATCGCGGCGACGAGGGCCCGCTGGTCGGCGAGCGCGGCGCCGGGGCGCAGGAGGTGCGACAGGGGCCCCGCGAGGGCCGCCACCGCCACGGCGGCGGGCACGAGCAGGACGAGGGTCCACCCCAGCAGCGCGCCCACGACCCGCTCGGCGCCCCGCCGGTCCCCCGCCGCCAGAGGCCCGGCGAGGAGCGGGACGACGGCGCCCGCCAGCGCGCCGCCCGCCACGACCTCGAAGAGGACGTTGGGCACGGTGTTCGCGGCGTTGTAGGCCTCGCCGACCACGGTCGCGTTGCCGACGCCGGCGGTGAAGACGAGCCCGCGCAGGAAGCCCGCGACGCGGGCGAGCGCGGTGAGGACGGCGATGAGGGCGGCCGCGCCCAGCAGGCCGCGGCCGAGCGCCCTCACGGGCCGGGCGTCGTGGCCGGCGCCGCTCGGGCGGTGCGCGGGCCGG
>NZ_JABEMA010000498.1 GCF_013004605.1 Pseudokineococcus marinus | reverse complement strand
CCGCCGCGGCGAGCGCCGCGCCGTGGTCGGCGAGCGCCGCCACGAGCGAGGCCGCGCTGGGCTCGGGCGCCAGCACGTCGACGCGCAGCCCGTGCTCGACGGCCGTCTGCGCCGTCGCCGGGCCGATGCACGCCACGACGGTGCTCGGGTTCGGCTTGCCCGCGATCCCGACGAGGTTGCGGACCGTGGAGGACGACGTGAAGACGACGGCGTCGAAGGCGCCGTTCTTGATGGCGTCCCGCACGTCGGCGGCCGGCGGCGCGGCCCGGACGGTGCGGTAGGCCGTGACGTCGTCCACCTCCCAGCCGAGCTCGGTGAGACCCGCGACGAGGGTGTCCGTGGCGATGTCGGCGCGCGGGAGCAGGACCCTGTTGATCGGGTCCAGCACGTCGTCGTAGGCCGGCCAGTCGGCGAGCAGCCCCTTGGCGGACTCCTCGCCCGTGGGCACGAGGTCGGGCTCGATGCCCCAGTCGCGCAGGGCCTGCGCCGTCACGCCGCCGACCGCGGCCACCTTGAGCCCCGCGAAGGCGCGGGCGTCGAGCCCGTACTCGGCGAACTTCTCGCGGACGGCCCGCACCGCGTTGGCGGACGTGAAGCCGATCCACTCGTAGCGGCCGGTGACGAGGCCGGTGACGGCCTTCTCCATCTGGTGCGGGGTCCGCGGCGGCTCCACGGAGATCGTCGGGACGACCTCGCCGGTGGCGCCCGCCTCGGCGAGCAGGGCGCTCATGCCCCCCGCCTGCGCCTGCGTGCGAGGCACGAGCACGCGCCAGCCGAAGAGCGGCCGGTTCTCGTACCACGAGGTGCGCTCGCGCAGCGCGACGCCGGGGCCGGTGACGGCCACGAGCGGGCTCGGCCAGGCGTCCTCCCCGCTGCTCTCGAGGAGGCCGGGCAGCTCGGCGAGCGAGGCCGTGGCCGTCCGCTGCGACGTCGTCGTGCCGCCGGAGGTGACGGCGACGGGCGACGAGGCGCTGCGCCCCGCCGCGACGAGGGCCCGGGCGGCGGCGGCGAGGCCCTCGCGCCCGCCCAGGAGCACGACGGTCTCCTTGGCCGCGGCGAGGCCCGCCGCGTCCGGGGGCTCGGTCGTCGTGTCGACGACGTGCACCCGGTCGACGCCCGCCGTCGTGACGGGCACGCCCGCGTAGACGGGGACGGCGACGGCCGGGGAGACCCCGGGGACGACCTCGAAGGGCACCGACGCGCGGTGGCACGCCAGCAGCTCCTCCGCCAGCCCCTCGAAGGTCGCCGCGTCGCCCGGCAGCACGCGCACCACGCGGCGCCCGGCGCGCGCGGCGCGCGTGATCAGCCGGGTGGTGGCCCGCGCCCGCGCCGACGGCGTCGGGTCGCTGGCCTCCTGGACCGCCCGGGCGTCGAGCACCTCGGCGCCGCCGGGCGAGAGCCGGCCGACGAGCGCGGCGCCGACCGGGCCGTCGACGACGACGACCTCGGCCCGGTCGACCAGCTCGGCGGCGCGGACGGTGAGGAGCCCCGGGTCGCCCGGG
>NZ_JABEMA010000497.1 GCF_013004605.1 Pseudokineococcus marinus | reverse complement strand
CTGGCCGTGCCGGGCCACCTCCCGGACCCCTCGGCGGGCCACGACGACGGGGGCCCGCGGTGAGCGCCGCCGCGGCGCCGGAGGTCGGCGCGACCCCGCTGCGCCTGGGGACCCGCCGCAGCGCCCTGGCGCGCGCGCAGTCCGAGATGGTCGCCGAGCGGCTGCGGGAGACGAGCGGGCGCGAGGTCGTCCTCGTCGAGGTCACCACCCGCGGCGACGTCGACCGCGCCCCGCTGCGCCAGATCGGCGGCACCGGCGTCTTCGTCACCGCCCTGCGCGAGGCCCTGCTCGAGGGCCGCGTCGACCTCGCCGTGCACTCGATGAAGGACCTGCCCACCGCCCCCGCCGACGGGCTCGTCCTCGCGGCGGTCCCCCCGCGCGAGGACCCGCGCGACGTCCTCGTGGCCGCCGGGGGAGCGGGTCTCGCCGACCTCCCGCCCGGCGCGCGGGTGGGCACCGGGTCGCCGCGCCGGGCCGCGCAGCTGCGCGCCCTCGGGCTCGGGCTCGACGTCGTCGACGTCCGCGGCAACGTGGACACCCGCGTCGGCATGGTCACCTCCGGGCGCCTCGACGCCGTCGTCCTCGCGGCGGCCGGGCTCGCCCGCCTGGGCCGCTCCGGCGAGGTCACCGACGTCCTCGACGTCGAGCAGGTGCTGCCCGCCCCCGCGCAGGGGGCGCTCGCGCTCGAGTGCCGCGCCGACGACGAGGCGACGGCGCTGGCCTGCGCGGCGCTCGACGACCCGCTGGCCCGGTCGGCCACCACGGCCGAGCGCGCCCTCCTCGGCGCCCTCGAGGCCGGGTGCAGCGCCCCCGTCGGGGCGCTCGCGCGGACCGACGGCGGCGAGGGCGGGGGCGAGATGGTGCTAACCGCCGTCGCGGCCTCGCACGACGGCTCGCGCGTGCTGCGCTGCTCCGCCCGCGGCGACGACGCCGACCCGGTCGGCCTGGGACGCCGCCTCGCGGCCGACCTCCTGGCGCAGGGGGCGGCGGACCTCGCGGACGTCGGCCCCTCCGCCCCCGGCGCGGGCCCGCGCGACGAGCAGCTGCCCCTGCCCGGCGCCGACCCCTCCGGGCCGGGCGCCGCGCCCTCCTCCTCGACCCCGTCCGCGGGCTCCCCGTCGAGCCCCCTGCTCGACGACCTCCCGGACCCCAGCGCGTCGACCCCGGCGCCGTCCCCGGCCCTGCCCCCCGCCGGCTCCCCGTCCTCGGACCGTCCCGCGCACGGCGCGGGGCCGACGCCCGGGGCGCAGCCGTCCGAGGACGCCCGGACGTCCCCCGTGACCGCACCGACCGGCCCGTCCGCCCACCGGCGGCCGGCCAGCTCCCAGGAGAGTGAAGCGTGACCGCGCGCACCGACCTCCAGCTCGACGAGCGCCCCGCCGCGGGCGGGGTGGACACCACCTCGCCCGTCGACGGCACGGCCCTCCCCGACGGCGCCCTGCCCGACGGCGGCCCGGCCTCCCCTCGCCCGGGGGAGGCTCCCGCCGCCGGCGCGGGCGGCCGCCGCCGCCC
>NZ_JABEMA010000496.1 GCF_013004605.1 Pseudokineococcus marinus | reverse complement strand
CCCGCCCCGGCCCCCGCGGCGGCGCCGTCCGTGGTGCTCGTCCCGTGGACGCGCAACGAGCGGGCCGCCACGGCCGGGCTGAAGACGACGTCCTACGCCGAGAACGTCGTGGCCCTGCGGCGGGCGCTCGCCGCGGGCGCCGGCGAGGCGCTCCTCGCCAACACGCGCGGCGAGCTGTGCGAGGGGACGGGCAGCAACGTCGTCGTCCAGCTGCGCGACGAGCGCGGCGCGCCGGCGCCCGAGCTCGTGACGCCTCCGCTGTCCTCGGGGTGCCTGGCGGGCGTGACCCGGGCGCTGCTGCTGCGCTGGGCGTCCGAGGAGGGGCTGCCCCTCGTCGAGCGCGCGATCCCGGTGGAGGCGCTCGAGGGCGCGGCCGCCGTGCTCCTCACCTCGTCGCTGCGCGACGTGCAGGTGCAGACGGCGCTCGACGGGCGCCCGCTGGCGACGGACGGGCTGCCGGCGCGCGCCGCGGAGCTCTTCGCGCGCCGGGCCGCCGAGGACGTCGACCCGACCTGAGCACCCGCGCCGGCCCGGCCTCCGCCCCGAGGACGGGACCGGACCCGCGAACCCCGACGCCCGAGACCCCCGGACGCACGAGACCCCCGGACGCACGAGACCCCCGGACGCACGAGACCCCCGGACGCACGAGACCCCCGGACGCACGAGACCCCGCCGGCGGACCGGCGGGGTCTCGTGCTCGGCGCGGCGGCCGGCCCCCGCTCGGAGGGGACCCGCCGCGGGAGCCTCAGGCCGTGAGCAGGTGGCCGATCTCGGCGTCGAGGTCCATGCAGCGGGACTCCCCGCCGCGCGGGACGGCCGCGAGGGTGCGGGCCACGAAGGCCCGCAGGTCGCTGGTGGCGGCCTCGAGCAGGGCCCGGCCGTCCGGGGAGCTCAGCGCCACGCACGTCGTGTCGGGGCGGCCGTCGGCGGCGGGCCACACGCGCACGTCACCGTCGCCGCTGGGCGCCTCGAGGCCGGCGAGCAGGAGCTCGCGGGCGAAGACCCACTGGACGTCGGAGCCGGGCTCGCCGCTCGAGCCGAAGGCGACCGTCACCGCGAAGGGGTCGTCGGCGCTGTAGCGCAGGACCACGGGCAGGGCGACGGCGTCGCCGTCGGGCGAGACGAGGCGGAGGTCGACCGGCGACTCGACGTCCGCGGGGCGGCCGGAGCTGCGGGGCGTGACGGGGGACATGCGGGCCTCCTGCGGTGGCTCTGCGGTGCGGGGCGGCCCGAGCGGCCGTCCGGTCTGACGAGCATGTGCCCCGAGGGGGCTCCGGCTAAACCCGTAGCGCGCGCATGCCCCGGACGGAGCAGTGGCGCCACCCGGTCGCTCAAGGCCGTCACCGGCCGTGCCGAGCAGGGCGCCCCTCCCGGAGGACGCCCCGCCGGGCCCGCGTCCTCGCCTACCCTCGCGGCATGGCCAGCGGTCCGCGCCACGCCGAGCCGGGCTCGAGCGAGCCCGCCGGCGGCGACGTCGACGCC
>NZ_JABEMA010000495.1 GCF_013004605.1 Pseudokineococcus marinus | reverse complement strand
GCGGTGCAGAGGACGACGCGCGGGCCGTCGACCGGCCCGGCGACGTCGCCCCCCGCAGGCTCCAGGCGCCACAGCTCGACCTCGTCGGGGCCGGGCCGCCACACGAGGGACCCCTCGCCGGCCACCGGCTCCACCCGCGGCACGGCCACGGGCCGCGCGTCGACGACCCGCTGCAGCTCGGCGACGTCGACGTGCTTGGTCGTGAGCCCGCCGCGCAGCACGTTGTCGGAGGCGGCCATGAGCTCCACGCCCGTGCCGGACAGGTAGGCGTGCACGTTGCCGGCCGGCAGCCAGACCGCCTCGCCCGGCTCGAGGCGCACGCGGTGCAGCAGCAGCGCCACGAGCACGCCCGGGTCGCCCGGGTGGTGGGCGGCCAGCTCGGCGACGGTGCGGCGGTCGGGGTCGACGGCGCCGTCCACGGGCTCGTCCGGCACCTCCTCCATGCGCCCGCGCTCCCCCGCGGCCCCGGCGACGCCGCCGGCCGGACCGCCGAGCTCGTCGGGCAGGGGCGCCGGACCGCCGGGCACGGGCTCCCCGGCCGCCTCGACGGCGTCCGCCGGGCCGTCGCCCACCGGCCCGTCCTCCGCGCAGGCCGCGGACACGTCCTCGACGAGCTGGGCCACCTCCTCGGAGCCGGACAGCAGGTAGGACAGCGCCTCGCGGATCGCGGCGGGGGCGTCGTCGCCGGAGAGCACCTCGACGAGCCGGGCCGCCGACGGCACGTCCATCCGCCGCAGCGCGGCCGCCGCGACCGCGGGGTCCCGGAAACCGCACAGCGCCTCGAACGGGGTGAGCGCGACGACCATCTCGGGCTTGTGGTGCGGGTCCTTGTACGACCGGTGCGGCGCGTCGGCCGGCACGCCGGCCTCCTCCTCGCGCGCGAAGCCCTCACGGGCCTGCTCCTCGCTCGGGTGCACCTGGACGGACAGGGGCGCGCCGGCGGCGAGCACCTTGAGCAGGTAGGGCAGCCGGTCGCCGAAGCGCTCGCGCACGCGCGGGCCGAGGACGCCCGCGGGGTCGCGCGCGACGACGGCGTCCATCGGCTCCCCCGCCACGGACGCCGGGGCGCCGGGGTGGGCGCCGAGCCACAGCTCGGCCTGGGGGCGGCCGTCGGCCGCCAGCCCCAGCAGCTCGGGCAGCGCGGTGCGCGACCCCCACGCGTAGTCCCGGACGACGCCCGTCAGCAGCTCCACGCGCCGGAGGCTACGGGGCCCCACGAGCGCGGGAGGCCCGCCCCGGGCCCGGGCGGCGGGGCGCTGGTACGGGACGGCGGCGCCGCACGCCGGCGGCGCCCCGGGCCTCAAGTCCGGGGCGCGGGCGCCCGAGGACGTCCTCGTGACGCAGGAGCATCCCGCCGAGGAGCACGTCGAGGAGGCCCGGCTGCCGCAGCAGCGCGGGGTCGCCGGACCGGCCGCGGACGACGGCGGCCGACCGGTGGCGGGCGCCGCCCGGGCCGCCGGGCGCCGGCGCCTGCTCACGACCCTCGTC
>NZ_JABEMA010000494.1 GCF_013004605.1 Pseudokineococcus marinus | reverse complement strand
GCGCGACCGGGCCCCGGCGTGCTCGAGGCGCTGGCCAGCGCCGACGTCGTGCTCCTGCCGCCGAGCAACCCCGTCGTCTCCCTCGGCGCCGTCCTCGCGGTGCCGGGCCTGCGCGAGGCGCTGCGGACGACCTCCGCGCCCGTCGTCGGGGTCTCCCCCGTCGTCGGCGGCGCGCCCGTGCGCGGCATGGCCGACGCCTGCCTGCGCGCCGTCGGCGTCGAGACGACAGCGGCCGCCGTCGCGGGCCTCTACGCCGACGTCCTCGACGGGTGGCTCGTGCACCCCTCCGACGCCCCCCGGAACGCCCCCCTGACCGACGGGACGGGGCCGGCGGGGGCACCCTCCCCCGCGGGGCCCCTCGTGCGCGCCGAGCCGCTGCTCATGACGACGCCGGCGGACGCGGCGCGCATCGCCGCGGCAGCCCTCGACGTCGCCGAGGCCGTGCGCGGCCTCGACCTGAGGTCGAGGTCGAGGGCCGGAGCCCCGGCCGCGCACGCCGGGCTCGCCGCGTGAGCCACACCACCGAGGGCCAGGGCGCCCGGGGCCAGGGCGCCGGGAGTCATGGCGCCGGGAGTCAGGGCGCCGGAGGCCGGAGCGCCGAGGGCGGACGCCCCCGGCGGACCGCTCCGCCGCCCCCCGACGGCTTCGCCGTGCGGGCCGTGGCCCTCCCCGGCGTCCCGGAGGTGCGCCCGGGCCACGACCTCGGCGCCCTGCTCGTCGACGCCGTGGCGCGGGCCGGCCTCGCCCTGCGGGACGACGACGTCCTCGTCGTCGCGAGCAAGGTCGTCGCCAAGGCCGAGGGCCGGTCCGTGCGGGCGCGCGGGCGCGCCGCGGCCGTGGACGCGCAGACGGTGCGCGTCGTCGCCGAGCGCGGCCTGCCGGGCGGGGCGACCACCCGCGTCGTCCAGTCGCGCAGCGGCCCCGTCCTCGCCGCCGCCGGCGTCGACGCCTCCGACGTGGAGCCGGGCACGGTGCTCCTCCTCCCGGCCGACCCCGACGCCTCGGCCCGCGCCCTGCGCGCGCGCGTCACCGAGCTGACGGGCGCCTCGCCCGCGGTCGTCGTCTCCGACACGACGGGACGGCCGTGGCGCGTCGGCGTCACGGACCTCGCGCTCGGCGTCGCGGGCCTGACGGCCCTCGACGACGTGCGCGGGGAGGTCGACCGCTTCGGGCGGCCGATGGAGGTCACCGTGCGGGCGGTGGCCGACGAGGTCGCGGCCCTCGGCGACCTCGTCAAGGGCAAGGCGGCCGGGACGCCGGTGGCGCTCGTCCGCGGCCTCGGCGGCACGGGCGCGATCGCACCCTCGCGCTCCACCGGAGGCCGAGACTCTGCGCCGCTGGCCGAGGTGGGTGGTCCCGACGGCGACGGGGCCGCCGCCTGCACGCGGACGGGGCCGAGCGACTGGTTCGCCTACGGGCACGTCGAGGCGGTGCGCGCTGCGCTGGGCTCCGCCCCGGGCGCCGTGGAGCCGCCGCCCGTCGACCCGGCGGCCGACACCGACCGGGCGCGGCTGCGGCGCGCCCTGGCCGTCGCCACG
>NZ_JABEMA010000493.1 GCF_013004605.1 Pseudokineococcus marinus | reverse complement strand
GGCGCACGGCCGCAGGACGAGCACCGCCGGGCCTCCCGGCGGCTCCGCCTCGACCGCGGCGCGCAGGGCGGCGAGGAGGGCCGCCTCCAGCAGCGCGACGGGCGAGCGGCCCGGGGCCACGGCGCCGACCCGGTCGGACAGGGCCTCGAGCACCGGGCGCACGAGCCCGGTCCAGGCCTCGACGACGCCCCCCACGGCCATGTGCGCCTCGAGGAGCCGCTGGCACTCCCCCGCCTGCAGCGCCATCGCCGCGCGCGCCAGGGACCGCACCGACGGGGTGGCGCCCCGCGGGGCCGGCGCCTCGCCACGGCCGCGCGCCGGAGGAGTCGAGGCGGCGTGGGCGGGGACCTCGGCGGCAGGAGGCGGACCGGCCTGCGCGGCGGTCGGCGAGGGGGCCTGCGAGGGGGTGGAGGACGACGGGTCGTGCACGGACGGCGCGGCCGACGTCGCGCGGGCGCTCTGGACGGCCACGCGGGCGGCCTCCGCCGGCGAGTAGCCCTCCAGCGTCATGCGCCGCATGACCATGAGCCGCTCGAGGTCCTCGAGGCTGTACTGGCGGTGGGCGCCCGCCGTGTGCGCGGAGGGTCCGAGGTCGTAGCGGCGGGCCCACGTGCGCAGCGTCGCCGGGGCGACGCCGAGGCGGCGCGCCACGGCGGCGACCTTGAGCGTCGGGGCCGCGACCGCTCCGGGGTCCGCTGCCGGCTCCGCCCCCGCGTCCGCTCCGGGGTCACCCTGCTCGTCGCGCCCCGGGGACCGGTCCACCGGTCCGTCGTCGTCCCGGGCAGGCACCGCCTGGACCCCCTCGCGTCGGGTGGGCGCGGGCGCGCCCCCGCCGCCCGCGCCGTCGTCACCGGGCGCCCGCCGGTCGCGGGCCGGGACGGGGGCGTGGGACGGCACGCGCTCACTCTGGCGGCGCGCGCCCCGCCGAGCCAGTCGGCGCGCCCTCGCGGCGCGCTCCTGGACGACCGCTGGCCGTCCGGTGAACAACTCCCGAGCACCGTGGACAGGTCCTTGAACAACTTCTGGATCGGTTGTAGCGTCCACGCCATCGACATCGCGCCACGGTCGGCCCAGCACGGAGCCACCACGGCAGCCCCCTCGGGGGCACGACACCCCAGGAGCTCCCATGGCTGAGATCTCGCGCCTCCCCGGCCCCGTCGCCGACCTCTGGGAGTGGCAGATGCAGGGCGCGTGCCGCGAGGCGGACGACACCCTGTTCTTCCACCCCGAGGGCGAGCGCGGCCCGAGCCGCCGCAACCGCGACAACGCCGCCAAGGCCATCTGCGCCGCCTGCCCGGTGGTGCAGCAGTGCAAGGAGCACGCCCTCGCCGTCCGTGAGCCCTACGGCGTGTGGGGCGGCATGACCGAGGACGAGCGCGAGGCCGAGTACGCGCGCCGCCGCGGCGCCACCCGGGTCCTGCCCCTCGCCAGCTGAGACGAGCCCGGCCCCCGGCGCGACGCGACGAGAGCCCCGCACCCACCGGGTGCGGGGCTCTCGCGCGTCCGGGGCCGCTGCCGCGGCGGGGCGGCAGCGCCCC
>NZ_JABEMA010000492.1 GCF_013004605.1 Pseudokineococcus marinus | reverse complement strand
CGCCGCTCGCCGCGGGCGCTCGTCCTCGTGGCCGCCTGCCTGCTCGCCGGGCTGCTGGGCGGTCTCGCCGGGGGTCGCCTGGCGGGCCCCGGCGGCACGTCCGTCTCCGTCGTCGAGCGCTCGGGGGGCACGGCCGCCGAGGCGGCCGACGGCTCGGTGGCCGCGGTCGCCGAGGCCGTCCTGCCGAGCACCGTGTCGGTGGAGATCACCTCGAGCGCGGGCACGGGGAACGGATCGGGCTTCGTGCTCTCCGAGGACGGGTACGTGGTGACGAACAACCACGTCGTCGCACCGGCCGTGGAGGCCTCCGGGCGCATCCGGGTGCTCCTGTCCGACGGCACGCGGGAGACCGCCGAGGTCGTCGGCCGCACGTCGGACTACGACCTGGCCGTCCTGCGCATCGACCGCACCGGCCTCGTGCCGCTCGCCTTCGCCGACACGGCGCAGGTGCGCGTGGGGGACCCGGTCGTCGCCGTCGGCGCTCCGCTGGGCCTCGCGAGCACGGTGACGAGCGGGATCGTCAGCGCCCTCAACCGCCCCGTCGTGGCCGGGTCCAGCCAGGACGAGCAGGGCTTCATCAACGCGGTGCAGACCGACGCGGCCATCAACCCGGGCAACTCCGGCGGCCCCCTCGTCGACCTCACCGGCGCCGTCGTCGGGGTCAACTCGGCCATCGCGCAGACGGCGTCGCCGGGCGGCGGGCCGGGCGGGTCCATCGGCCTCGGCTTCGCGATCCCGGCCGACCAGGTGGTCCGCACGACGACGGAGCTCATCGAGGACGGCGTCGCGACCTACCCCGTCATCGGCGTCTCGCTCGACTCCTCGTACGAGGGCCGCGGCGTGCGCGTGGCCCAGGGCCGGACGTCGGTGGGCGAGCCCGTCGTCCCCGGGGGCCCCGCCGACACCGCGGGCGTCGAGCCGGGCGACGTCATCACGGCGATCGACGAGCAGCTCGTCACGGCGCCGGACGAGCTCATCGTCGCGATCCGCGCGCGCACGCCCGGCGAGGAGGTCGTCCTCACCGTCCAGCGGGGCCGTGACGCGGTGGAGGTCCCGGTCGTGCTCGGCAGCGAGCCGAGCGACTAGCGGACGCCGGCGCTGCCGCGCGGGCTGGCGGGCGGTCGGGGCGACGGGCGGGCGGGAGGCCGCGCGTAGGCTCTCCGCGTGTCCTTCCCGAACGGCGGCGAGCTGCTGGTCCTCCTCGTCCTCGTCCTCGTCGTCGTCGGGCCCGAGCGGCTGCCGCGCTACTCCCAGCAGCTCGCCGACCTCGTCCGCTCCGGCGTCCGCTACGCCAAGGGCGCGCGCGACAGCCTCAAGGAGGAGATGGGGCCGGAGTTCGACGACATCGACTGGAAGAAGCTCGACCCGCGCCAGTACGACCCCCGCCGGATCGTCCGCGACGCCCTCACCGACGTCTGGGACGAGCCGGCGGCCAAGCGGCCCAGCGCGGGGGGCCCGCAGGCCCTCACCGCCCCGGCGGCGGGCGGCACG
>NZ_JABEMA010000491.1 GCF_013004605.1 Pseudokineococcus marinus | reverse complement strand
ACCTCCTCGACTCCATCACCTCGGGCATCCGCAGCGCGTGCACCTACGCGGGCGCCCGGACGCTGCCCGAGCTCCACGAGCGCGCCGTCGTCGGCGTCCAGTCGCCGTCGGGGTACGAGGAGGGCCGACCGAGGACGGCGCCGGGCCCTCACCGGGCGCGGGGGTGGGCGGCGTGCCCCCGAGGCCCACGACCGGGGCGACGAGGAGGGCCCCGACCGGCGTCGCGGCCCCCGCCACGAGCCAGGTCGCGGCCCAGCTCACGCGGCGGACCCCGGTGCGGGCGCCGACCCGCCGACGACGTCGCGCACGCCCGCGAACAGGTCGTCCTCCGGCGTGGCCGTGCCGACGGCGCTGCGGGCGAGCTCGAACTCCTCGGTGGGCCACAGCTCCGCCTGCTGCTGGCGGGGCACGCGGAAGAAGAAGCCGCCCGGGTCGATCTGCGTGGCGTGGGCCAGCAGGGCGCGGTCGCGCGCCTCGAAGTGCTCGGCGCAGCGGATGCGGGCGTCGACGCGCCGCTCGGGGCGGTCGGAGCGCTGCTCGAGCCACTCGGCGAAGGGCGACTCCCCGCCGGACTCGACGATCGCCCGGTGGAAGACCTCGATGCGCTCCCGGCTGAAGCCGCCGTTGTAGTAGAGCTTGAGCGGCTGCCACGGCTCGCCGCCGGGGAAGCGCTCGAGGTCGGCGGCGCCCTCGAAGGCGGCGACGGACACCTTGTGGCACATGACGTGGTCGGGGTGCGGGTAGCCGCCGTTCTCGTCGTACGTCGTCATGACGTGCGGGCGGAACTCGCGGACGACGCGCACGAGGGCGGCGGCGGCCGTCTCGACGTCCTCCAGGCCGAAGCACCCCGGGGGCAGCGGCGGCAGCGGGTCGCCCTCGGGCAGGCCGGAGTCGACGAAGCCGAGCCAGCGGTGGTGCACGCCGAGGGCCTGCGCCGCGGCCGCCATCTCGTGGCGGCGCACCTCGGCCATGTCGCGCAGCACGTGCGGGTCGCCGGCGAGGTTGGGGTTGAGGATGTCGCCGCGCTCGCCACCGGTGCAGCTGACGACCATCACCTCGACGCCCTCGGCCACGTACTTCGCCGAGGTGGCCGCGCCCTTGCTCGACTCGTCGTCGGGGTGGGCGTGCACGGCCATGAGGCGCAGGGGCCCGCCGTCCGCCCGCAGGGCCGCCGTCGCGGCGTCCCCCAGCTCCACGTCGGCGGGTCGCGGCGCCTGCCGCACGTGCGCCCCGGGCCCGCCCTCGCGGGTGGCCACGCCGTTCTCTGACACCTGAGCTCCTCCTCGTCGCGGCCGTCGGCGACACTGGGTGTGCGCCGCGGGGTGGACGAGGAGCCATTCTGGACGACGCGGGCGGTGCTGCGGTGCAGCCCCCCGCCGAGCCGGGGCGGAGCGACGCGTGACGGGACGACGACGGAGGCGAGGACGGCGGTGGCGGGCACGGCGGGGAGCGGTGGCGCGGGCTCGCGCACGGCGCGCCTGGACGAGCGCTACGGGCGGCGCGCGCCCTCGCGCGGACGTCGCCGCGCGCGCGTCGCCG
>NZ_JABEMA010000490.1 GCF_013004605.1 Pseudokineococcus marinus | reverse complement strand
GGGCCGCGGCGCGCCGCCGCGGCCCGGCCGGCCCCGCGCGCACGGACGGGGGACGTCCTCGAGGCCGCGGCCGTCGTCACGGTCCTGGCCGCCGTCCACGTCGCGAGCGCCGCCACCGAGGACGTCGTCCTGCTCGGCCTCACCGTGCTGCCGCTCGCCGTCTGGGCCGGGCTCCGCCTGCCGACGACGTGGACGGCGGCGATCGTCCTCGCCGACGCGACCGCCGTCGTCCTCCTCACCGCGCACGGGCTCGGCCCGACGCAGCCGCTGCCGCCCGGGCTGCGGACGACGACGGCCCAGGTGCTCGTGGGCGTCGTCACCTTCGTCACGCTCGTGCTCGCGCTCCACCGCGACGACCTCGTCCGCGCCGGCGCCCGCGAGCGCCGCGCCCGCGAGCGCGCCCAGGAGCAGGCCGACCTCCTCGGCGGCGTGCTCGCCAGCGCGCAGGAGGGCGTCGTCGTCGTCGACGCCGCGGGGCGCGTGCTCCTCGACAACGACGCGGCGCGCGACCTGCTGGGCGTGCCCGCCGACGCCTCGCGACGGGCGCAGGACGACGCCTTCGCCCTCCTCCACGTCGACGGGACGCCCGTCCCCGAGGACGAGATGCCGCTCGTGCGGGCCCTGCGCGGGGCCCGGACCGCCGGCGCCGAGCTGCTCCTGCGCCGCAGCGACGGGACGGCGCGGCGCGTCGTCGTCACCGCGCACCCCCTGCCGGGCCCGGCGGGCGCCCACGGCGCCGTCGCGACCCTCCACGACGTCACCCGCGAGCGCGAGGCCGCCCAGGCGCTCGCCGAGAGCGAGCGGCTGTGCCGCCGGGCCCTCGACGCCTCGCCCCTCGGCATGCTCGTCCTGCCGCTCGACGAGCGGCCCCGCCGCGTGCTGCGCACCAACCCCGCCCTCGAGCGGCTGCTCGCGCGCACCGACCTGCCCGGCGAGGACGTCGCCGAGGTCGTCGACCCGACCGACCTGCCCCTGCTCGCCGCGGCGCTCGACGCCCTCGCCGACGGCGCCCCGCCCCGGCGCGTCGAGGTGCGCCTCCTCGGCCCCGGCGGGCGGCGCCTGCGCGCCTCGTGCACCGCCTCGGTCGTGCGGCAGGGCGACGGGCGCCGCGAGGCCGTGCTGCTGCTCGAGGACCTCACGGCCCGCCACGAGGCGGAGCGGGCGCTCGCCCACGCCGCCCGGCACGACCCCCTCACCGGGGCGCCGAACCGCCGGGTCCTCACCGAGCGCCTGGCCGCCCTCGTCGGCGGCGGCGCCCGCGACGGGGCTCGCGTCGGCGTCGTCTACCTCGACCTCGACGGCTTCAAGGACGTCAACGACGCCGAGGGCCACGCCGTCGGCGACGCCGTCCTGCGCGAGGCCGCGCGGCGCCTCGACGCCGCCGTCCGGCCCGGCGACACGGTGGCGCGCCTCGGCGGCGACGAGTTCGTCGTCGTGTGCCCCGACCTCTCCGCGGAGGCCGACCTCGCCGCCGTGGCCCAGCGCGTCGTCGACGCCCTGGGCGCGCCCTACGCGCCGCCCGCGCGCCGCCACCGCGTCA
>NZ_JABEMA010000049.1 GCF_013004605.1 Pseudokineococcus marinus | reverse complement strand
CCGGGCCCGCGCAGCGCTGGCCCCCGCCGTCGGCGAGGTCGCCGGGGCGGGCAGCGGGATGCTCGCCGTCGGCCCGGTCGACGACCTCCTGCGGCGCCTCGACGCCGCGCGGTGACGCCGGCCGCGGACCTCGCGGGTCGGCGCGCGGAGCGCCGACGACGAGGGCGGACTTCGCGGGCCGACGCGCCGTTGTCCGACGACGAGGGCGGACTTCGAGGGCCAGCACACGGCGTGGCGCCCGGCGAAGTCCGCACCGGCCCGAGGCCGACGGCGCACCCCTCGGGATCCGCGCTCGTGGTCCGCGCGCGACCTGCTCCGGCGGAGCGTCAGGCCTGCTGCTCGGCGGTGCACCACCACGTCGTGCGGCCGCCGACCTGGCCCGTCGCCATGTCCGCACCGCACCGCGGGCAGTGCTGCCCCTTCTTCCGGGCGCCGATGACCTCGCCCGTGTGGACGCCGCCGTGGCGGATGGCCGCTCGGGTCGCGGCGCGCAGCGCCCGGTGCAGGTCGGTGAGCTCGTCGACCGAGAGGTCGCCGGCCGGGCGGTGCGGGTCCTGCCGCGCCTGCCACAGCGTCTCGTCGGCGAGGAGGTTGCCGACGCCGGCGAGAGCGGACTGGTCGAGCAGACGCGCCTTGAGGGGCGCCGTCCCTCGCCCGACGCGCTGGCGGAACTCCGCGGCGCCGATCTCGCCCGCGTCCGGCCCGAGGTCGTCGAGCGACGGGTCGAGCCGCACCCGGCCGAGCCGTCGCTTGTCGAAGAGCCGCAGCGAGCCGCCGTCCTCGAAGACGAGCGTGAAGCGGTACCACTCGGGCCTGGCCACGGCCTCGTCGGTGCCGTCGACGCCGCGCACGGGGTCACCGCCGTGGACGGTGCCGCCGTCGCCGGTCCGGACGATGATCCGACCGCTCATGCCGAGGTGGAGGCCCAGACGCGGGCCGTCGTCGCCGCGGCCGTCGTCGCCGGACGTGTCGCACCACATCGTCTTGCCCCGCCGGTGCGCCGCCGTCAGGCGCCGCCCGACGAGGGCCTCGCGGACCTCGCCCGGCACGTGGGGCCGGCAGACCCAGTCGTCGGCGTCGTCGACGTCGACGATCGTCCGACCGAGCGCGGCCTCGGCGATCGTGGAGCGGGCCAGCTCGACCTCGGGCAGCTCGGGCACCCGGTCAGGCTAGGTCGGCGGCCTCGCGCCGGCGCGGCGGTCCTACCGCCCGCGCCGGAGCCGCCGGTTCTTCACGACGGCCCACGCCAGCCCACCGGCGACCACCACCGCGCAGGCCAGGACCGCCCACGAGGCGGCCGATCGCGCGCCCGCGCCCACGGGCAGCCCCATCACCAGCAGGAGCGCCAGGCCCGCGACCAGGGCCGCCCGTCGCACGACGGCGATCGGGTGGCGGCGCGGCAGCACCGGGTCCCAGCTGCCGGGGCCGCGGTCCTCGTGGTCGGTGGGCACCGCTCGAGGGTAGGAGCTCCCGGGCGTGAGGGGCCGCGCCACCCGCCCCGGGCCCCGGGGCGGGTGGCGCGCCGGGTCAGGCGACCGCCCCGAGGAGGAAGCCGCCGTCGGCGACGATCTCCCCGCCGGTCGAGAAGGTGGCGTCGGCGGCGGCGAAGAGCACGTAGCGGCCGATCTCCTCCACGCTCGCCTGGCGGGGAATGGGGAAGCCGTCGACGGGCACGAGCTCCTCGCCGGTGACCGGGTCGTGGGCGAGCGGGGTGTCGATGATGCCGGGGTAGACGCCGTTGACGCGGACGCCGTCGCGGGCGAGCTCCTTGGCCATCGTCGCCGTCATGCCGCGCACGGCCCACTTGCTCGTGGAGTAGGCGATGAGACCGGGGGCCGGCGCGAGGGCGGAGATCGACCCGACGTTGACGACCGAGCCGCCGCCCGCACGTCGCATCGAGGGCAGCACGGCCCGGACGCCGTGCAGGGCGCCGAGCAGGTTGGTCTCCAGGACGGCGCGGAACTGCTCGACGCCGATGCTCTCGGTCGTCCCGGGGACGAGGCGGGCGGCGTTGTTGACGAGCACGGTGACGGGGCGGCCGAAGCGCTCCTCCGCGGCGCCGACGGCCGCCCCCCAGCTGGTGGGGTCGGTGACGTCGAGGGGCAGGGCGACGGCGTGCTCGGGGCCGGTCTCCTCGAGGAGTTCGGCGAGGGCGTCGGGCGTGCGGGCCGTGGCGGCGACGTCCGAGCCCGCCGCGACGAACTGGCGGACGAGGCTGCGGCCGAGGGCGCCGGCGGAGCCGGTGACGAGGACGGTGGTGCCGGCGAAGCGGTCGGTGGTGCTCATGGCGGCTCTCCTGGTGGTCGGTGCGGGTGGGTGACGACGTGCGGGGACGGGGGCGACCGTCAGCGCGCGCGGTGGGCCGAGCGGGCACCCGGCGTGCGGGCCCGGTGCGCCTACGCGGCGACCGGTCGCCCGAGGACGTCGTCGGCGTCGGTGCTGAGGGCGATGTCGCGGTGGGCGTCCATGTCGAGCAGCCGCTGCTGCAGGACGGCGCGGATCGTCGCGTCGGCGTCGGACCCGAGCGCCTGGCGCCGCGGGGGGTCGGCGAGCTCGGCGACGCGGACCATGGCCGCGGCCATCCTGCGCGGGTCCCCCGGCATCGCCTCCAGCGGCAGGCCCGGTCCGCGGACGAGCTCGGCCGCCGGGGTGCCGGCGTAGGCGGCCAGGGCGGGGGCGACGTCGGCGGACGCGCCGCCGAAGCCGGTGCGGGCCATCCCCGGCTCGACGAGGGTGGTCAGGATCCCGAAGGGCGCGAGCTCGGGCGCCAGGGCCTCGAAGAAGCCCTCCACCGCCCACTTGCTCGCGTGGTAGGCCGACATGCCGGGGAAGGCCGTCTGCCCGCCCATGCTGGAGACCTGGAGGACGCGCCCGCCGCCCTGCCGGCGCAGGTGCGGCACGGCCGCCCGCACGAGGGCGATCGACCCGGTGACGTTGGTGGCGAGCTGCCGCTCGACCTGCGCGTCGGAAAGCTCCTCGGCGGCGCCGAAGAGGCCGTACCCGGCGTTGGAGACGACGACGTCGACGCGGCCGAGGTCGGCGAAGGCCTGGTCGACGACCTCGCGGACCCGTGCGGTGTCCGTGACGTCCAGGGCCCGCTTCCACAGCCGGTCGCCGTGGCGCGCGGCGAGGTCGTCGAGGCGGGAGGGGTCGCGCAGGGTGCCGGCGACGGTGTCGCCGCGCTCGAGCAGCAGCTCGGTCAGGTGCCGGCCGAAGCCGCTGGAGGTGCCGGTGATGAGCCAGGTGGTCATGGCTGACCGCCCTTCCGTGAGGAGGTGGGGACGCAGGCAGCTGGTCGGTTCCCCAGCGAGGTAAGTAACTAACCGGATGCATTCGTACACCCCCGCCGAACGCTGGTCAACATCCAGATGGTTACTTACGCTGGGCGCATGCCACCCGACGCCACGGACACGAAGCGGCGCCTCCTGCGGGCCGCGGTCGAGGAGTTCGCCCGCCACGGCCTCGCCGGCGCCCGGGTCGACCGGATCGCCGAGGCGGCGGCGGCCAACAAGCGGTCGATCTACATGCACTTCGGGTCGAAGGAGGAGCTCTTCGACAGGGCCGTCGCCGACAGCATGCTCGAGCTGGCGCAGTCGCTGACCCTCGACGACGGCGACCTCCCCCGCTACGCCGGCGACATGTTCGACCGGCTGCAGCGCTGGCCCCACGTCACGCGGCTGTACCACTGGGCCGCGCTCGAGCGGGAGCAGCCCTTCGAGCCCGAGGTCGCCGGGTACCGCCGGCGGGTGGAGGCCATCGCGGCCGCCCAGGCGGCCGGCGAGGTCCGCGACGACGTCCCCGCGGCCGACCTCATGGCGATGGTCATCGCCGTCGTCATCAGCTGGGACAGCGCCGCGTGGTCCCTCCGGGAGCTGCAGGCCGAGCACGGCTCCCCGGACGCCGCCGCCCGCCGCGCAGCCGTCGTCAGCGCCGTGGCCGGCCTCACCCGACCCCCCGGGCCGTCCCCGGCCCTCCACGAGCCGCGCAGCAGCCGGTAGCTCCTCTAACCGACGTCCGGCGACACGCTCGTCCGGGAGGCCGTCCGGGCCGACGTGCGCGGCGCCCAGCCGGCGGGGCCGCCGCCGCGGTGCTGCCCGGGTGCCGCCCGCGGCGGCTCGACCGCCGCGGGCAGCACCGCGTCGTCACCCGCCGGGCCGCGTCGCCCGGCGCAGGTCGCGCTCCAGCTCCTGCCGGCCCCGCCCGTCGACGTGGTGGTGCCACATCGGCGTCCCGGGGGCGCTGCGCCACGACTCGCTCAACGGGCTGTTGTCGACGGCGTCGAAGCCGAGGTCGTCGTACAGGCGCGTGACGACCTCCACCGCCTCCGGGGAGTCGCTGGAGACGACCAGGGCCTTCCGGTGGGGTGCGCCCGCCGGTCGGGCCAGCCGGAGGAGGCCCGGCAGCGCGTCGCTCGGCACGCGCACCGGGTGGCGACCGTGGAACTGGACGTGCGTGAACGCCTTGACCACGGCCGACGCGGGCAGCTGCCCCTGCCGGAGCTCGTGCACCGTCGCGCGGCCCGACTCGACCTCGGCGATGACGCCGTCGCGCCACGCCATGTAGTTGTTGGTGTCGACCACGACCTTCCCCGCGAGCTGCTCGACGGGCAGCCGGGCACCGGGGGCGTACGGGAAGGCGAGGACGGCGACGTCGGCCAGGGCCGCGGCCTCCTCGGCGCCGGCCGCCCGCGCCCGGGGCCCCAGGTCGGAGACGAGGTCCCGCAGCGTCTCCGGGCCCCGTGAGTTCGCCAGGACGACGTCGCAGCCGGCCGTGACCGCCGCCCGGGCGAGCGTGCTCCCCGCCTGGCCCGTCCCGAGGATGCCGAGGGTGGTCATGCGTCGCCCCTGCGGCGCAGGCCGGTCAGCAGCACCCCGCCGAGGACCACCACGATGCCGCCCACCAGCAGCGGGGCGCTGGGGGCCACGGCGTCGACCAGCAGCCCCCCGACGACGCCGCCGACGGCGATGCCGACGTTGCAGACCGTGACGACGAGCCCTCCGATCTGCTCGAGGCGGTGCGGCCGGGTGCGGGCGCCCCACGTGAGCACCGCCGTCGGCACGCCGCCGAAGCCGAGCCCCCACAGCGTCACGCCGGCGACGAGGCCGACCACCGAGCCGCCGGCGCTGTGGACGACGAGCATCCCGGCGCCCGCCAGGGCGGGGAAGGCGAGGAGACCGGTCCGGAGCGTCCGGTCGAGCAGGGGACCGCTCAGCGCGGTGCCCAGGACGCCGGCGACGCCGAAGACGAGCATCAGCGCGGCGATCCCGCCGGCGCCGACGGCGGACAGGCTCTCCACGGCGGGCCGGACGTACGTGAAGCCGCTGAAGTGACCGCCGAAGACCAGCAGGACGGCCAGCAGGCCCAGCAGCACGACGCCGGAGCGCAGCGTCGCCCCCAGCGCCCCGAGCCCGCCGGTCACCGTGGGCGTGACACGCGGCAGGGTCGCCGCCTGGACGACCAGGGCGAGGGCGGCGACGCCGGCCCCGAGCCAGAAGACACCGCGCCAGCCCCACACCTCCCCCAGCCACGAGCCCAGCGGGACGGCGACGACGGTGGCGAGCGCGACGCCGGAGTTGATGACGGTGAGGGCGCGCCCGAGGTGGTCGGCCGGCACGAGGCGCGCGGCCATGGCGGCCGCCATGGCCCAGAAGCCGCCGAGGGCCACGCCGAGGAGCAGTCGGGCGACCAGCAGCACGGCCAAGGTCGGCGCGAGGGCGACGACGACGCTCGAGGCGGCGGCCAGGGCCGTCAGGCCGGTCATCACACGGCGTCGGTCGGCCCGCGGCAGCACGGCGGACAGGAGCAGGGCGGACAGCACCGCGGCCGCGGCGGTGACGGTGACGCTCTGGCCCGCTGCGCCCGTCGAGACCCCGAGGTCCTCGGCGATGCGCGGCAGCAGGCTGGCGGGCAGGAACTCGGCCATGACGATGGCGAAGATGCCGAGCCCGAGGGAGACGACGGCGGCCCACGACGCCGCCCGGGGCGTCGGCAGAGCCTGCGGGACGCGCGTGGTGGTGCTCACCAGGCGAGCACCCCGGTCTCGTCGGAGAGGGTCCCGGTCGGGCCGTCCGGGCCCGAGGTGGCCAGGCGCACGACGACGCGGGCGCTCTCCCGCGGCGGTCGGCCGATCCCGAAGGCGGCGGTCATGTCGGTGGCCGTGGTGCCCGGCTCGACGGCGTTGAAGCGGACGCCGGGCTCGGCCTTCGCGTACTGCAGCGTCAGCATGCTGGCCGCCGCCTTCGACGCCGAGTACAGCGCCAGCGTCAGGTCGTGCTCGGGTCGCTCGGGGGTGGTCACCGCCCAGAACGACCCGGCGCTGCTGGAGACGGTGACGACGTGCGGGGCGTCCGACCGGCGCAGCAGGGGCAGCGCCGCCTGCGTCACCCGGACGACGCCGACGGCGTTGGTGTCGAAGGACCGCAGCGCGGCGTCGCCGTCGAGCCCGGTCTCCAGGACGCCCGCGTTGTGCACGAGGACGTCCAGGCGGCCCTCGGCGGCGTCGACCTCCGCCAGGGCGGCGGTCACCGACGCCTCGTCGGTGACGTCCAGCTGGACCGCCCTCGCACCCACCTCGGCGGCGGCGCGCTCGCCGCGGACGAGGTCGCGCGCGCCGAGGTACACGACGTGCCCCAGCTCTACGAGCTGCCTCGCGGTCTCCAGCCCGATGCCCTTGGTGGCCCCGGTGATCAAGCTGATGGTCATGTGCTCCCTCTCGAGGATCCGGCCCGGTCGGGCCTCTCGAGGACGCTAGGAACGGGGGCGCGACCCACCCAGAGCCCCGAGCAGCCGGGGGTGCGGCAGGACCCCCGCTGCGCACGCCCGACCGACCTACGCTCGTCGCGTGACGCAGCCCACCAACGCCCTCGGGGCCTTCCTCCGCGCGCGGCGCGAGCTGGTGACGCCCCAGCAGGCGGGCATCCCCGCCCTCGGCGTGCGCCGCACCCCGGGCCTGCGGCGCGAGGAGGTGGCGATGCTCGCCGGCATCAGCGCCGACTACTACCTCCGGCTGGAGCGCGGCCGCGACCGCCACCCCTCCGTGCAGGTGCTCGAGGCGATCGCCCGCGTCCTCCGGCTCGACGACGACCACTTCCGGCACCTGCTGACGCTGGTGGCGGACGTGCCCCGACGACGCCGCCGCCCGGCTCGCCGGCCGGTGCCTCCGGAGGGCGCGCTGAAGCTCCTCGCCTCCCTCCAGCAGCCGGCGTTCATCGAGGACCGGTACTTCGACGTCCTCGCGGCCAACCCCCTGGCGACCGCGCTCTCCCCCCGCCTCGTCGCGGGGGGCAACCAGCTGCGGGCCCTCTTCCTCGACCCGGCCGAGCAGGCGCTGCACCAGGAGTGGGAGCGCGTCACCGAGTGCTTCGTGGCGGCCCTGCGGCAGGCGGTCGGGACGGACGTCGACGACCCGCGCTTCATCGAGCTGACCGGCGAGCTGACGCTGGCGAGCGCCCGCTTTCGCCAGCTCTGGGCCCGCCACGAGGTGCGCGGCCAGCGGGGCACCCCCATCCGGCTCGACCACCCGCAGGTCGGTCCGATGACCCTCAACCGCGAGCGGCTGACCATCAACGGCACCGACGACCAGATGCTCGTCGTCTTCCACCCCGACGCCGGCTCCGGCGACGCGGACCAGCTGGCCCTGCTGGCCTCCGCCGCGATGCCCACGTCAGGCCCCGGGCGTGAGATCGCGCGCCGCCCCTGACGGGTCGGACCGTCAGGCGGGCGGCCAGGTGCGCAGCGCCGCGTCGGCGACCGCACGCAGCCGCTCGCGCCCCGTGCCACCGGCGGCCTGGACGGCGATGCCGTTGGCGACGGTCATGAGCACCTCGGCGAGCAGGTCCGGGTCGGAGCCCGCAGGGAGGTCGCCCTCGGCGGCGGCGCGGCGGAAGCGCTCGGCCAGGCGGGCGCAGGCGTCGTTGCGCCAGGTCGCCAGCAGCTCGCGGACGGCTCGGTCACCGGGTGACGTGGTGAGCCCCCCCTGGACGCCGAGGCACCCGTGCGGACGGTCCGGGCCGGTGGTGGTGTCGACCGCGCCGTGCAGGAAGGCCGTGGCCACCCCGTGGGCGGTCGGCTCCTCCAGGGCCCGCGTCCCGTAGGCGCCCGGGCCCGCCGAGTAGCGCCCCAGCGCAGCGCGGAAGAGGTCCTCCTTGGCGCCGAAGGCGGCGTACAGGCTCGGCCGGGTGATGCCCATCGCCGCCGTGAGGTCGCTGAGGCTGGCGCCCTCGTACCCCTGCGCCCAGAAGACCAGCACGGCCTGGTCGAGCGCCCGGTCCGCGTCGAACCCTCGAGGGCGCCCGAGCGCCTTGGGGGTGGTCGCCACGTGGGCAGGGTAGTCCGCCCGGCCCCGCCGACGGGCGTGCTAGCGTCTTTCCATACCGATCGGTACAGATAGAAGGGCGGGACGTCATGGGGAGCTTCGAGGGCATGACCGCGGTGGTCACCGGCGGCAGCGCGGGCATCGGGCTGGCCACGGCCAAGCGGCTGGCCGCGGAGGGCGCGCACGTGGTCATCACCGGGCGCCGCGCCGAGCAGCTCGAGACGGCGGTCGCCGAGATCGGCGACGCCACGGCGGTGGTCGGGGACGTCAGCGTCACGGGTGACGTCGAGCGCCTGTACCAGCAGGTGCGCGAGCTCGGGCGGGGCGTCGACGTGCTCGTCGCCAACGCCGGCACCAACCAGGTCGCCACGCTGGAGGAGACGACCGAGGAGTCCCACGACCGCCTCTTCGACGTCAACGTCAAGGGGACCTTCCTCACCGTGCAGAAGGCGCTGCCCGTGCTCAACGAGGGCGCGTCCGTGGTGCTCGTGGCCTCCACGGCCGGCGGCAGCGGGACACCGGGCCAAGGGGCCTACGGGGCGACGAAGGCCGCCGTCCGCTCCTACGCCCGCACGTGGGCGAACGAGCTCAGCGGCCGCGGCGTCCGGGTCAACGTCGTGTCCCCGGGACCGGTCGACACCCCGCTCTGGGACGAGGTCTTCGGCGCCCGGGCCGAGGAGGTGAAGGCGACGGTCGCGGCGGGCCTGCCGGCCCGGCGCGTCGCCGACCCGGACGAGGTCGCCGCTGCCGTCGTCTTCCTCGCGTCGTCGCAGAGCAGCTTCGTCGACGGGGTGGAGCTCCACGTCGACGGCGGCATGAACCAGGTCTGACGACCGAGCACCTGCGGCGAGGAGGAGCGGTCGTGACGGAGGGACGGATCGGCGTCGGCGTCGTCGGGCTCAGCGCGCGCGGCGGCTGGGGAGCCGGGGCGCACCTGCCCGCGATGGCCGCCGCCGGCGGCTTCGAGCTGCGCGGCCTCGTCGCCGGCTCACCGGAGTCGGCGCGCGTGGCCTCTCAGCGGTTCAGCGCGCCCGCGTACGCCTCGGCGGGCGAGCTGGCCGCCGCGGACGACGTCGACCTCGTCGTCGTCGCCGTCAAGACGCCGCGGCACCGCGAGCTCGTCCTCCCCGCGCTGGCCGCCGGCGCGGCCGTCCTCTGCGAGTGGCCCGTCGCCGTCGACCGCGCGGAGGCGGAGGAGATGGCGGCCCACGCCTCCGGGCGGCCCACGTTCGTCGGCCTGCACGGGCGGTCCGCTCCGGCCTTCCGGTACCTGGCCGACCTCGTGGCCGACGGCTGCGTCGGTGACCTGCTGTCGGTCACCCTCGTCTCAGCGGTGACGGAGTGGGGCACGCCCGTCTCCCGGCGCATGGCGTACACCCTCGACCGCACGCAGGGCGCGACGATGCTGGCCATCGCCTTCGGCCACGCGATCGACCCGGTGCTCATGGCCACGGGCGAGCTGCGCGACGTCGTCGCCACGACGGCGGTCCGGCGCACCACCGTGCCCCTGGAGGGGACGGGGCGCGCCGCGCCCGTGACGGCCGACGACCAGGTCGCCGTCTCCGGGACCCTGCCGGGAGGAGCCGTCCTCTCGGCTCACCAGCGGGGCGGCGTCGCCGCCGGGCCCGGCTTCTCGGTGCAGCTCGACGGCACCGCGGGGACCCTGGTGGCCACCGCACCGGACCACCCCCACCTCACCACGGTGACGATCCGCGGCGCCCGCCGCGGCGAGGAGCTGGCTCCGGTGGAGGTGCCAGCGGGCCACGACGCCTTCCCCCACCTGGGAGGGACGCCCCTCCACGCCCTGGCGCACGCCTACGCCGGCGTCCGGGAGGAGCTGCACGGCGGCCCCCGCACCGTCCCGGACCTCGCGCACGCCGTCCGCCGCCACGCGCTCCTCGACGCCGTCCTGGCGTCCGCGGCCAGCGGACGGCGCGTCGACCTGTAGGCGCTCGGCCGAGGACGGCCGGGGAGGCGCCCGCCGGTCACGGGTGCCTCACCACGGCACGACGCCCGCGTCCTCGAAGAAGCCGCCGGTCGGGCCGCCGTCCGGGAGCGTGGCGAGCCGGACCGGCGTCCGCGCGCCCTCCTGCGGCGTCCGCGTCCCGCGGAAGCCGTTGAGGTCGGTGGCCACGAAGCCCGGGCAGGCGGCGTTCATGAGGACGCCCGTGCCCTCGAGCTCGTGCACGTACTGGAGCATCACGGCGTTGAGGAAGGTCTTCGACGGCGCGTAGGCCACCGCGACCGGCCCCTGGGCCGCCGCGTCCGCGGGGGCCCACTGCCGGGTCAGCGACCCGACGCCGCTGGAGACGTGGACGACGCGCGGCGACGGCGCCCGGCGCAGCAGCGGCAGCACCGCGTTCGTGACGCGGATGACGCCGTAGACGTTCGTCTCCACCACCGTCCGGACGACGTCGAGGTCCACGGCCGAGGGCTGCTGCGGCAGGGACCCGGTGATGCCGGCGTTGTTGACCAGGACGTCGAGCCGACCCTCCTGCTCCTCGAGGAGCGCCGCCGCCGCCCGGACGCTCGCGTCGTCCGTGACGTCGAGCGGCACGCCGAAGGCGTCCACCCCGCTGGCGCGCAGCCGCGCGACGGCGTCCTCGCGCCGCGCGTCGTCCCGCGCCCCGACGCCCACGCGGTGCCCGAGGGCGCCGAGGCCCGCCGCGATCTCGTAGCCGATGCCCTTGTTCGCCCCGGTGACCAGGGCCGTCGTCGTCTCGCTCATGCCCACGAGCGTGCGCGCGGGGCGGGACGGCCGTCCAAGACCGCCCGGGGCGCAGCGATACCGCACGGGTATGGGCGCGCGTAGCGTGCCCGCCGTGGAGTCACGGGAGCTGCGGTACTTCGTCGCCGTCGCCGAGGAGCTGCACTTCTCCCGCGCGGCCGAGCGCCTGGGCATGGCGCAGCCGCCGCTGTCGCGGGCGGTCGCCCAGCTCGAGCGCCGGCTCGGGACGCCGCTGCTCGAGCGCAGCAGCCGCTCGGTGGCGCTGACGGAGGCCGGCGCGGTGCTGCTGCGCGAGGGCCGAGCGGCCCTCGACGCCCTGGAGGCGGCCGAGCACCGCACGCGGCGCGCGGCCCCTGCTCCGACCGGGACGCCGGGCATCGCCATCGCGACGAAGGCCGGTGCGTCCGACGAGCTCCTGGCGAAGCTGCTCGACGCCCACGCCGCCGAGCCCGGCGCCGTGTCCGTCGAGGTCGTGCTCTGCGGGCCGGGCCAGCAGGCGCGGCTGCTGCGGACCGGCCGGGTCGACGTCGCGCTGCTGCACCCGCCCATCGACGACGTCGAGGGCTTCGACGTCGAGGCGCTGCGCACGGAGGGGCAGGTGGCGCTGCTGCCCGCCGGCCACCCGCTCAGCAGCCGCACGAGCCTGCGGCTCACCGACCTCGAGGACCTTCCCGGCCTGCCCCCGCCGCGCTACCCGCGCGCGGACGGCACCTACCCCGAGGGCCCGGGACCGGAGGTCCACGACCACGCCCAGCTCGTCCAGCTGGTGTCCCTCGGGCGGACGGCGGTCGTCGTGCCCGAGGTCGCCCGCACGCACCTGCGCGGGGGCGTCACCGCCGTCCCGGTCGTCGACGCGCCCGAGGTGACGACCGTCATCGCCTGGCCGCCGCACAGCCGGTCGCTGGCCGTCGCACGGCTCGTGGAGACGGCGACGCGGCTCTGAGAGGTCGCCGTCCGCGGGCGGCGACCTACCAGTCGAGGTGGTAGTTGACGAAGCCCTCGCCCTCGAGAGCCGTGCGTCCGACCTCGACCTCGAGGGACGCCGGCGGCGCCACGTCGGTCGCGAGGACGCGCGTGGTGTCGAGCTCGAGGTCCCCGCTGACGTCGCGCAGCGCGAGGTCGGCGCGCGCCCGGTCGACGCCCAGGTCGGCGACCGCGCCGTCCACGACGTCGCGCAGCTCGTCGTCCGTCAGCCCGCGGCGCACGACGACGACGGAGCCCGGAGGGGCGGTGCCGTCGGCGGCGCTGACGACCACGGTGTCGGCGGGCGTCCGCAGCAGGTCCTGCCCGCCGGCGGTGACGAGGACCTCCAGCCCGCCGCCGTCGCGCTCGAGCGGGATCGACGTGCGCCCCTCGGGGAGGGCGAGGTCGACGCGGGCCGGGGGGTCGTCGAGGTCGAGGACGAGCGTGCCGTCAGCCAGGAGGTCGGCGACGGCGGCCCGCTGGGCCTGGCGGCGCTCCGAGGCGCTGCCCCGCTCGTCGGGGGTGGTGGGGCCCACGGTGCACGCTCCGGTCAGGCTGAGGACGAGGACGGGCAGGACGAGGGCGGGGAGGGCGCGAGCGGGCAGGGCGCGGCGACGGGTCCGGGCGGGCGTCGTCACTGCTCGAACCTCACGTCCCAGTCGGCCAGCTGCGCGGCGATGTCGTCGAGCCGGTGCGGCAGCGTGCGCATCTGCTCGACCCGCTCGCCGACGTCCTGCTCGAGCAGGGCGCGGACGGTGCCGGGGTCGTCGTCCAGCAGGGAGCGGTAGGCGGGCAGGGTGTCCTCCTCGATGAGGGCCCAGCGGTCGTCGAAGTCGGCGACGTTCCCGTCCGGGAAGGGCGTGGTGACGTGCGCGGTGCCCTGCGCGGGGTTGTCCCACGGGCCCAGCCGCTCCGGGCCCGGCGTCTCCACCGCCACCTCGAGGGGGAACACGTCGGGGTAGCCGGACGCGCCGGGGATGCTCGGGGCGCCGACGAGGGTGAGCGCCCACGTGAAGGCCTCGCCGGAGGGCGCGTGCGCCCGCATCCGGTCGTAGTCGTCGTCGATGACCTCGTACTGCTCGCGGAGCAGGAGCGCGCCGTTGCCGGCGGCGACGCGGTCGCGGTCCCCGCTCGCGATGTCGCGCCACGCCTGCGCCGTCGTGCCGGGCAGGACGCCGGCGGCGGCCATCTCCTCGAGCGCCGCCGCACCGCCCTCGCGGTAGGCCTGGTGGCCGGGGGCCATGTCGCCGAAGATCTCCTTCTGCATGGACAGCAGGGTCGTCTCGTAGAAGGCCAGCTCGTCCTCGCCCAGCTGCGCGAGGTCCTCGACCCCCGGTGGCAGGCGGACGCCGGGGGGCAGCGGGAGGTCCTGCAGCCGCTCGGCGACGCCGCGGAACTGGGCCAGGTCGAAGAAGCCCGCGGCGAAGGACGGGCCGATGAGCGCCGCCATGCCCGCCCACTCCAGGTCCGGGTCCTCCAGGTAGAGGTCGGCGTAGTAGCGGTAGACCGCCTCGATGGTGCCCCGGTTGGCGTCCGCCCCGGCCGTGACGTCCCACGCCAGGAGGTCGATGCCCGCCTCGTCGGCCGCCCGGCTGGTCCAGTAGCCCTCGAGGGCCGCGCCGTACTGGGGCGGCGGGACGCCGAGCGCGCGCGCCCGGTCGAGGAGCGCGGCCAGCTCGTCGGTGCGGCCCACCGGCGGGCTCGCCAGGGCCTCGCGCAGGTCGGTGAGGGCACCGCCCTGCAGCGCCCCCTCCGCCGCCGCGCGCATCACCGCACCGGCCAGCACGTCCGCCAGCGACGACCACGGACCGGCCGCTCGCCCGGCGAGGCCGGCGCTCTCGACGAGGGCGTCGGGGACGGCGACGAGCACCGCGGCCTGCAGCGCGGAGCCCGTCCGCGAGGCGTGCGCCCGCAGCCCCTCCCGCAGCAGGTCCACCTCCCGCCGCACCGCCGCCCGCTCGGCACCGAGGGCGGAGTCCGCCGCGCCCACGGCGGCGGCCCGCGCCCGGCGCACGTCGACCAGCGCGAGCCGGGGCTCGACCATGTTGGAGACGAGGTGGGCGTAGCCCAGCCCGGGCACCTCGGCGACCTCGATGCCGTCCGCGGACCGCAGCCGCTCGACCTGCGAGGGCGGCAGCGCGTTGGCCACGAGGTCGACCTCGCCGCTCTCGAGCGC
>NZ_JABEMA010000489.1 GCF_013004605.1 Pseudokineococcus marinus | reverse complement strand
GGGGCGGGAGCGCCCGGCGCCGCCCTGCTGCGGGACGCCGCGAGCGAGGAGCGTCGGCGTCGCGCACGGGAGGCCCAGCGCCGCGCCTCCGCCCTGGGGGTCCGCCTCGTCCTGCCGCTGGGGCTGTGCGCGCTGCCCGCCTTCGCGGCGCTCGCGGTCGTCCCCGTCGTGCTCTCCCTGGCCGCGCAGGTCCTCGAGCGCTCCTGAGGCCGCCGCGGTCGCCGCTCGCCGTCCGTGGCCGCCCCGGGAGCTCGGCCTGCCGCGGGGTGACCCCGGGAGGCCGACGAGCGGTGTCCTGCCGCGGGCTCGGCGGCCACGCGACGAGGCGCCTCGGCCCGGCTCGTCACCTGCCCGCGTCCCGCGTCCCGCGTCCCGCGTCCCGCGCTCCGCCCTCCGCCTCCGCGCTCCGCGCTCGGCGGCCGGCGCCGGCGCCTGTTGGCCGCCGTCCGGTCCGAGGTGCTCGGTCGGCGACACCCGGTCCGACCTGCCCGGTCGACGCCGGAGGCCGGGCAGCCGTGCGGTGACCTCCCCCGCGTCTGCGCGACCGGTGCCAGGCCGCGCGCGGGTGGCCGACGCCGCCCTCCCGTGAAGGGCGCTACCGACCGGGGTGCCGGGGGAGGGGGGGCGCCACGGAGGCGCGAGCCGGGCGACGGCTCCTCGGGCGACGGCTCCTCGGGCGACGTGACCTCTCCAGCACAGCGGCGGGGACGGTGCGCGTGGACGGTCGGGCGCGGCGTCCGCCCGCCGTCCACACGCCGTGCTCGGACGGGCTGCGTCCACAGACCTCCGGAGCGGCCTCCGACGGCGACCTCCGGCGGCGGAGGGTCACCGCAGGAGGTCGCACCCCGCGGCCCCGGAGGAGGAGCCATGGTCACCGTCCGCACCACCACCTGCCCCGCCCGACGCCGGTCGCCGGGCAACGGCGCCGTCCCGCGCTGCCGGACGGGCGTCCCGGCCCGGCAGCGTCCGTCCGGCACCTCCGCCGTGCGGGCGACGCCGCGGGCCTGCGCCCCGGTGCCCACGACGAGCGCGGTGCCGACGACGAGCGCGGTGCCGACGACGAGCGCGCTGGCGACGACGTACGGGCTGTCGACGAGCGGGGTGACGACGACGCCGCGGGTGCCGACGGGCGGGGAGCGGGTCGGCACCCCGTCGCGGGGTGGCGCGCTCGCGCTCCCGGCGGCGGTCGCCGGGAGGCGCGAGCGGCCGTGCCGTGGGCTCGCCGCCGGCGTGCGTCCCGCCGTCGCGACCGTGCGCGGGGAGCTGCGGGACGTCGGCATGGCCACGGCCGAGTACGCCATCGCCACCCTGGCCGCCTGCGGCTTCGCCGGGCTCCTCGTGACGCTCCTCGCGAGCGACCAGGTGCGGACCCTGCTGCTGGGCATCGTCCGGCGCGCCCTCTCGGTCGGATGAGCGACGCCGGTCGGGCGGCGGCGACGGGCGGTCCGGCGGTGGGGCGAGGGCGAGCCGCCGTCCGCCGGGCGCCCCGCGCCCGACCGGCTGGTCGCCCTCGCCCGCGGACCACGGGTGCTCG
>NZ_JABEMA010000488.1 GCF_013004605.1 Pseudokineococcus marinus | reverse complement strand
AGCGCGGCGCGCTCGGCGTCGTCGAGCTCGCCCACCGGGCCCGGCGCGGCTGAGCCGCGCCCGGCGGGCGCGACCCCCTCGCGGACCCGCGGCACGCCGAGCAGCACGCCCACCACGCAGTCCGAGCAGGCCGGGCCGCGGGCGGCGCAGCCGTCGCAGTCGACGATCATCGGTGACCCCTCCCTCAGGCAGCGGCCGAGGAGCTCCCCGACCGGCGCGCCGGACGCTAGGGGCGCCCTCCGACAACGCCCCGACGACGGCCTCCCGGACGACGCCCCGAGCTGCCCGAGGGGGGCCCTGCCGGAGGCGCTCCCGTCAGCGCTCGCGCCGGCGCTGTCGGGGGGCGCCCCTACCGTCCGCCCCATGCCCGCCGCACCACCCGTCGCACCGGCCGCCGCACCGCTGGGCCCCCCCGCGCCGCGCCCCGTGCGCTCCCCCGTGCAGACGTCGCTGGACGACCTCGGCACCCCGCTGCACGACGTCACCTTCGTCGTCGTCGACCTCGAGACGACCGGGGGCTCGGCGCGCACGTGCGCCATCACGGAGATCGGCGCGGTCAAGGTCCGCGGCGGCGAGGTCCTCGGCGAGCTGTCCACGCTCGTCGACCCGGGCGGCCCCGTGCCGCCGCTCATCACCGTCCTCACGGGCATCACCGACGCCATGGTCGCCGCGGCCCCACCGGTGGACCAGGTGCTCGCCGCCTTCTGGGAGTTCGTGGGCGACGCCGTCCTCGTCGCCCACAACGCCCCCTTCGACACGGGCTTCCTCCGGGCGGCCGGGGCCCGTTCGGGCCGGCCGTGGCCCGGCAACGAGGTCGTCTGCACGGTGAGCCTCTCGAGGGCCGTCCTGGGGCGCGACGAGGTGCGCGACCACAAGCTCGGCACGCTCGCGGCGCACCTCGGCTCCGCCACCACGCCCACCCACCGGGCGCTGGACGACGCCCGCGCCACGGTCGACGTCCTCCACGCCCTCCTCGGACGGCTCGGCGGCGTGGGCGTGCGCACCCTGGAGGACCTGCGCGACCAGCTGCGCGCGGGCGCCCGCCTGCAGCCGGCCCGCCGCTCGCGGCGCCACCTCGCGGAGGGGCTCCCCTCGGCGCCCGGGGTGTACCTCTTCCTCGACGGCCTCGGCGAGGTCCTCTACGTCGGCACCTCGCGCGACATCCGGCGCCGCGTGCGCTCCTACTTCACCGCCGGCGAGACGCGCGCCCGCATGGACCAGATGGTGGCCCGCGCCGCCCGCGTCGTCCCCGTCGTCTGCCCCACGCCGCTCGAGGCGGCGGTCCGCGAGCTGCGCCTCATCGCCGAGCACCGACCGGCCTACAACCGGCGGTCCACGCGGCCCGAGCGCGGCCGGTGGCTCAAGCTCACCGACGAGGCCTTCCCCCGGCTCTCGGTGGTGCGCCGGGTCGCCGACGACGGCGCCGCCTACCTCGGCCCCGTGAGCAGCGCCCGCGCCGCCGAGCTCGCCGTCGAGGCGCTGCACGAGGCGCACCCGCTGCGCCGCTGCACCGCCCGCCTGCCCGCACGCCCGGCCCCCGGGGCCAGCGCCTGCGCGCTCG
>NZ_JABEMA010000487.1 GCF_013004605.1 Pseudokineococcus marinus | reverse complement strand
GGCTGACGACGCCGCCGGGCGCCCGCGGCGCCGGCGGCGCAGCGGTGCCCGTCGGGCCGTCGCCGCGCTCGTCATGGTGCTGGCGCTGGCGCTCGTCGTGGGCGCCGGCATCGTCGGCTGGAACTTCGTCAGCCCCCTCCTGGACCGCGAGCCGGCCCCCGAGGACTACGCCGGCCCGGGCACCGGCGAGGTGCAGGTGCAGGTCGAGCAGGGGGACACCGGCCAGGACATCGGCGAGGCGCTCGTCGAGGCCGGCGTCGTCCGGACGGTCGGGGCCTTCACCACGGCCGCGGCCGCCGACCCCGAGTCGGCGAGCATCCAGCCGGGCACGTACGCCCTGCGGGAGGAGATGTCGGCGGCCTCCGCCCTGGACCTGCTGCTGTCCCCGTCGGCCCGGGTCGACCTCCAGGTGCAGCTCATCGAGGGGCTGCGCGCCGCGGACGCCCTGGCGCAGATCGAGGCCGACACCGGCCTCGCCGTCGACGAGCTGCGCGCCGCGGCGACCGACCCGTCGGTGCCGCTGCCCGCCGAGGCGCAGGGCAACCTCGAGGGCTACCTCTTCCCCGCCACGTACACCTTCGAGCCGGACGTCACGGCCGTCGAGGTCGTCTCCACCATGGTGGCCCGCGCCGAGCGGGGCCTCGTCGAGGGCGGCGTCCCGCCGGAGGAGTGGCACCGCACCATGACGGTCGCCAGCCTCGTCGAGGCCGAGGCGTCCCGCGAGGAGGACCGCCCGAGGGTCGCCCGCGTCATCGAGAACCGCGTCGACGCCGGCATGCCCCTGCAGTTCGACACGACCGTCGACTACGCCACGGGCAAGCGCGGCGTGACGACGACGGACGAGGACCGCGCCACGGACTCGCCCTACAACACCTACGTCTACCCGGGGCTGCCGCCGGGGCCGATCAACTCGCCGGGGGACAGCGCCATCGCCGCCGCGGTGAACCCCGCCGACGGCCCGTGGATGTACTTCGTGGCCGTCAACCCCTCGACGGGGGAGACGCGGTTCGCCGTCACCTTCGACGAGCACCAGCAGAACGTCCGCCTCTTCCAGCAGTGGCTGCGCGAGAACGGCAGTGACTGACGCACCGCCTCCGCCCTCGGGCACGTCGGGGGACGGCGCCGGAGGCCCGCGACGGGCGGCCGTCCTCGGCTCGCCCGTCGCCCACTCCCTGTCGCCCGCGATGCACCGGGCGGCGTACGCGGCGATGGCCCTCGACGGGTGGACCTACGACGCCCGGGACGTCACGGAGACCGAGCTGCCCGCCGTGCTCGCGGCGTGCGGGCCCGAGTGGGCCGGGCTGTCGCTGACGATGCCGCTCAAGCGGGCCGTCCTGCCGCTGCTCGGCGAGCTCGACGAGGTCGCCCGCGCCACGGGCGTCGTCAACACCGTCACCTGGCGGGGCGAGGGGGCCGCGCGCGAGGCGCTCGGCGCCAACACCGACGTCGAGGGGATCGCGGGGGCGCTGAGCCCGCTCCTCG
>NZ_JABEMA010000486.1 GCF_013004605.1 Pseudokineococcus marinus | reverse complement strand
GTCGTGGCCGGCCACGTCGCCGCGGCCGACGGCGAGCGCGGCGTGCTCGCCGGCCTGACCGAGCTGGGCCTCGACGACGTCGTCGAGGTCGTCCGGGCCGACGGCACCGTCGTGCCCTACCGCGTGACCACGCGGGAGGCCGTCGAGAAGACGGCCCTGCCGGTCGCCGCGCTCTTCGACGAGGACGGGCCAGAGCGGCTCGTGCTCGTCACCTGCGGCGGCCCCTACCTGCGCGACGTCGGCGCCCACCGGGACAACGTCGTCGTCGTCGCCGAGCCCCTCTGAGGCCGGCCCGTGCGCCGGCGGCCCGCTCCCGACGTCCCGGGAGCCGCCCTCGGCGCGGTGCCCGACCCGCTCCCGGGGTGCCCACGGCCGCTCGCGCTGGCTACGGTCCCTGCCGTGGCGGCTGAGCGCGGGGACGGCGTGGGCGGGCTCCCCGGCGCCCTCCCGCGCACCGCGTCCGACCACGGTCCGCTCCCGACGGACTCCGCCCGCGGGGTCGACTCCGGCGGGGCCGACCCCCCTCCGCCCGGGCGGACCGCGGGCCTCGGCGCCCGGGGCGGGGAGCCCCCGGTGACCGCGCCGGGTGACGACGGCGGCCGGGACCGGGAGCCCGTCGGCACGGCCACCGACGACCAGGGGACCCGCGACGCGGAGCTCGCCGCGGCTTTCGCGGCCGGGTCCGAGGACGGCCTGCGCGGAGCCTTCGAGCGGTGGGCGCCCCTCGTGCACGGCCTCGCCGCCCGCGCCCTGCAGGACGCCGCCGAGGCGGAGGACGTCACGCAGCAGGTCTTCGTGGCCGCGTGGCAGGGGCGCGACAGGTACCGCCCCGCCGACGGGCCCCTGGGCGCCTGGCTGACGGGCATCACGCGGCACAAGCTGGCGGACGCCCACGCGGCCCGCGAGCGGCGCCGCCGCGTCGTCGAGCGCAGCGCGGGCGTGGCCCCGCGCGAGCAGGGGCCGGGCGGGCCCGACGAGCACGTGCAGGACCTCGTCGACCGGGTGGTCGTCGCCGAGCACGTGGCCTCGCTCGGCGAGCCCGCGCAGCAGATCGTCCGGCTGGCGTTCTTCGCCGACCTCACGCACGTCCAGATCGCCGAGCAGCTCCGAATGCCCCTCGGCACGGTCAAGAGCCACATCCGGCGCGCGCTGCGCCGCATGCGCGAGCAGATGGAGGAGGGTCGCGATGCACGCTGACGACGACGCCCTCTGGGCGCTCGCGCTCGTGGCGCAGCCCGGGGAGCACGACGACGCCGACCCGGGTTCGACGGCGGACTCCGCGACGGGCTCCGCAGCAGGGCGGGGCGCCGCCACCGGCACGGCGGACCGGGCTGCGGCCGAGCGCGCCGAGGTCGTCGACGACGAGCTGCGCGCGCACGTGGACGGCTGCCCCGCCTGCTCGACGGAGCTGGCCGCCCGTCGCCGGGTCGTCGCGGCCGGTCGCCGCCCCCCGGAGCACCTCGAGCTGCGCCCGCCGCAGCGGGTGCTCGACGGCGTCCTCGCGCAGGTCGGCCTCGCCCGGCCCTCCCGGGTTCACGAGCAGCGACCCGATCCGCTCGCCGGGGTCCCCGGCCGGCACGCGGCTGACGGCCAGCTCCAGGGCCTC
>NZ_JABEMA010000485.1 GCF_013004605.1 Pseudokineococcus marinus | reverse complement strand
GCCCGCCGCGGCGCGCGGTGGCCCTGGTCGTGGCGGCGCTGCTGGCCGTGACCGGGGGCTCGCTCGTCGCCGCGGGCCTGGCCGGGCAGGAGCCCGACCTCGGGGCCGCCCCGACGGCGTCGTCGCAGCGCACGATCGCCCCGGAGCCCGCGCTCACCGTCGCGCCCCTCGAGGACGACGTCGCTGCGCCGGAGGCCGAGCCCCAGCCCACGGCCGTGCCGGCGCTCGACGCGGACGCCGACGTGCGGCTGCGCGTGCCCTCCGTCGGCATCGACCTGCCCGTGCACCCCCTCGAGCCGGACGGCGGGGCCATCAACCCGCCGACGATGACGGACGCGTACTGGATCGACCCGTACGGCCGGCCGGGGGCGGGGGCCTCCGCTCCGGACAACACCGTCTACATCGCGGCGCACTCCTGGAGCCGCGGCGAGGCCGCCTTCGACCCGCTGCTCGACCCCGACTTCCAGGGCGGTGCGGTGGGCCCCGGGGACCGCGTCGAGGTCGAGACCCCCTCGGGCACCGCCGAGTACGCGGTCACCGACGTCCGCCGCTACGGCAAGGGCGAGCTGCCGGACGCCGACGAGGTCTGGGCCGTCCACCCCGGCCGCCTGGTGCTCATCACGTGCTTCCAGCGCGAGGACGGCGGCCGCTCCACCGAGAACCTCGTCGTCACGGCCGAGCTGGCGGGCGACGCGGCCCGCTGACACCGTGCCGGTCCCTCGTCGACGGGGGCTCGACCCCCCGGGGCGTCCATGAGGGCGCCCTCATGGACGCCTCACGGGCCCGTCATGGTCGTGGACCACGGTCTGGCCCATGGTCGATCGCGGCACCCACTCCCCCCCGTCCCGGCGGCTGCGCGCGGGGGTGCGCGCCCTGCCCGGCGTGCCCCGTCCGCGGCGCCGCGTCGCCCTCTACGGCCACGACACGCAGGGTCTCGGGCACCTGCGCCGCAACCTCGCCCTCGCCGAGGTCCTCGCCGGTGACGGGCGCGGCGGCGCGGGCGCCGACGTGCTCGTCCTCACCGGGGCCCCCGAGGCCGGCCTCTTCCCCCGGCCCCCGGGGGTCGACGTCGTCGTGCTGCCGGGCGTCCGCAAGGACGCCGACGGCGGGTACGCCCCCCGGGCGCTGCGCTCGGACCTGGCCGACGTCGTCGGGATCCGCAGCGCGCTCCTCACGACCGCGCTGACCTCCTTCGCGCCCGACCTCCTCGTCGTCGACAAGGCGCCGTGGGGGTTCCGGGGCGAGCTCGCCGGCGTCCTGCCCGTCCTCCGCGGCCGCGGCACCCGCGCCGTCCTCGGCCTCCGCGACGTCCTCGACGACCCGGCGTCCGCGGCCGCCCAGTGGGCCGTCGACGGCGGTGACGAGGCCGTGCGCCGCTGCTACGACGAGGTGTGGGTCTACGGCGACGCCGCCGTCCACGACCTGCCGGCGGCCGCCGGTATGGCCCCCGACGTCGCCGCCCGCTGCGTCCACGTCGGCTACCTCGCCCAGGGCCGCGTGCCCGGCGCCGACGCCGGGGCCCGCCCGCCGGTC
>NZ_JABEMA010000484.1 GCF_013004605.1 Pseudokineococcus marinus | reverse complement strand
GCCCGTCGCGGCCGTCGAGGCGGTCGTGGCGGCGGCGCTCGCCGAGGACGCGCCCTGGGGCGACGCGACGACGGAGGCCCTCCTCGGTCCCGACGTCCGGGCGACGGCGCGGCTCGTCGCGC
Source organism: Pseudokineococcus marinus (assembly GCF_013004605.1). Lineage (GTDB taxonomy): Bacteria > Actinomycetota > Actinomycetes > Actinomycetales > Quadrisphaeraceae > Pseudokineococcus > Pseudokineococcus marinus. Next base: position 1,486 of record NZ_JABEMA010000484.1, on the reverse strand, counting down.
GCGAGGACGGCGTGCTCGCCGACGTCGGCGTGCTCGCCGCCGCGCTGCGGCAGGCGGCCGCGCTGGCCGACGCGCCGGGGACCACGCCACCGTCGGTGCGCCTCCTCGTCGCCGACGGCGAGCGCTTCGCCGCGGGGGCCGTGCTCGCCGAGGTCGAGGGCAGCGCCCGCGCGGTGCTGCGGGCCGAACGGGTCGCGCTCAACCTCGTGCAGCGGCTGTCCGGCGTCGCGACGCTCACCGCCGCCTTCGTCGCCGAGGTCGCGGGGACGGGGTGCCGCGTCGTCGACACGCGCAAGACGACGCCGGGCCTGCGGGCGCTGGAGCGCGCCGCCGTCCGCTGCGGCGGCGGGCGCAACCACCGCACGACGCTGTCGGACGCGGTGATGGTCAAGGACAACCACCTCGCGGTCCTCACCGCGGGCGGCTGGGACGACGACGTCGTCACCGACGGCCTGCGGCGGCTGCGCGAGCGGCTGCCGCACACGACGTCGGTCGAGGTGGAGGTCGACCGCCTCGACCAGCTCGACGCCGTCCTCGCCGCGGGGGTCGACGTCGTCCTGCTCGACAACATGGCGCCCGACGACCTGCGCCGCGGGGTCGAGCGGGTCGCGGGGCGGGCGCTCGTCGAGGCCAGCGGCGGCGTGCGGCTGTCGACGGTGGGGGCGATCGCCCGCAGCGGCGTGGACCTCGTGTCCGTCGGGGCGCTGACGCAGGCCGCGCCGTGCCTGGACCTGGGGCTGGACGTGGACGTCACGACCAGGACCGGGACCGACGAGGGCCCGCCGGGGGAGCGGGCGTGATCTACCTCGACCACGCGGCCACCGCACCGCCGTCGCGCGCCGTCCTCGAGGCGCAGTGGCCCTACCTCACGCAGGTCTTCGCCAACCCCTCGAGCGCCCACGGGCCGGGGCGCGCGGCACGGGCCGGGCTCGACGCGGCGCTCACCGAGATCGCCGGCGTCCTCGGCTGCCGGCCGGGGGAGGTCGTGCTGACGAGCGGCGGCACGGAGGCCGACGACCTGGCGCTGCTCGGCGTCGCGGCGGCCGCGCCCCGGGGGCGTCACGTCGTGACGACGGCCGTCGAGCACCCCGCCGTCCTCGAGACGGCGCGCGCCCTCGGCGCCGGCGCGCTGGGCGAGCCGTTCCGCGTCGACGAGGTGGGCGTCGACGGCGACGGCGTCGTCGACCTCGCGGCGCTCGCGGCCGTGCTGACGCCGGCGACGACGGTCTGCTCGGTGATGCTCGCCAACAACGAGGTCGGCGCCGTGCAGCCGGTGCGGGAGGTCGCGGCCCTGTGCCGGGCGGTCGGCGTCCCGCTGCACGTCGACGCCGTGCAGGCGCCGGGGCAGCTGGGCGTGCGGCTCGACGACCTGGGCGCCGACCTGCTGTCGGTCTCGGCGCACAAGCTCGGCGGGCCCGGCGGCGCCGGCGCGCTCGCCGTCCGCGGCGCCGTGCCCCTCGCGCCGATGGTCCACGGCGGCGGCCAG
>NZ_JABEMA010000483.1 GCF_013004605.1 Pseudokineococcus marinus | reverse complement strand
CCGGGCCGGCGGTGCGGGCCGGTGGTGCGGGAGCCGGGGCGGGCGGTCAGGCGCGCGTGCGGTCGGGCACGAAGGGCGGGCGCACGACGCGGCAGGCGAGGGCGCGGCCGCGCACGTCCACGGCCACGAGGTCGTCCCGCTCGACGGCGGCGTCGAGCAGCGCCAGGGCGACGCCCGCCCCCAGGGTCGGGGAGAAGGTGCCCGACGTCGTGGTGCCGACGCGGCGGCCGTCCGAGTCCTCGACCGCGAGGCCGGCGCGGAGCACGCCGCGGCCCTGCGCGAGGAGCCCCCACGAGCGGCGGGCGGGGCCGGCCTCCCGCTCGGCGAGGAGGGCGTCGCGCCCCCAGAAGGCGGGCTTGCCCCACCCGACCGCCCAGCCGACGCGCGCCTGCACGGGGGTGATGTCGCGCGTCAGCTCGTGGCCGTGGAGCGCGTACCCCATCTCGGTGCGCAGCGTGTCGCGGGCGCCGAGGCCGCACGCCCGCCCGTCGCGGGCGCGGACCTGCTCGAGGGCGGCGTCCCACAGCTCGCCCGCGTCCTCCCACCGCGGCAGCAGCTCGTAGCCGCGCTCCCCCGTGTACCCGGTCCGGCAGACGACGACGGGCCGACCGCGCCACGAGGCGTCGACCCAGCCCATGTAGTCGGCGCCCACGGGCAGGCCGAGGGCGTGCAGGACGCCGTCGGCCTCCGGGCCCTGGACGGCGAGGACGGCGTGGTCGCGGTGCTCGTCGAGGACCTCGACGCCCTCCGGCGCGGCGCCCCGCAGGCGCTCCGCCACCTCGCCGGCGTTGGCCGCGTTCGGGACCGTGAAGACCTCGTCGTCGCCGCGCAGGTAGGCGATGAGGTCGTCGACGACTCCGCCGTCCTCGGTGCAGCACAGGCTGTACTGCGCGCGGCCGGGAGCGATGCGGCCCAGGTCGTTGGTGAGGCACGAGTCGACGAAGGCCGCCGCGCCGCGCCCGCGCACCCGGACCTTGCCGAGGTGGCTGACGTCGAAGAGGCCCACGGCCTCGCGGACGGCCCGGTGCTCGGCGACGACGCCGCCGCCGGCGTGCTCCAGCGGCATGGACCAGCCGCCGAAGTCGGCCATCTTCGCCCCCGCGGCGACGTGGCGGTCGTGCAGCGGGCCCCGCAGGGCCTCGCCCGGGGCGACGCCGTCCTCGAGGTCGACGAGATGCACCTCGCCGGGCTCCTGCCCGAGCTGGCGCCCCGCGTCGTCCTCCTCATGAACCTCTCCCGCGACCAGCTCGACCGCACCGCCGAGACGCGCCAGCTCGCCGCGGGGTGGCGCACGGCGCTCGCCGGGCTCGGCGCGGCCGGCGGGCGCGGCGTCGTCGTGGCGAACGCCGACGACCCCCTCGTCGTCTGGGCGGCGTCGTCAGCCCCCCGCGTCGTGTGGGTCTCGGTCGGCGCGTCGTGGACGGCCGACGCGCGCAGCTGCCCGCGCTGCGAGCAGCTGCTCACGCTGCCGGGCGACCCCGACGACGAGCGCGAGGCCACGGCCGCCGTGGAGGCCGCCCCCGCCGGCGCGGTGCCCGGGGACGCCGCGCCCTCCGGAGGCTGGCGCTGCCGCAGCTGCGGGCTCGCCCGCCCGACGCCCTCGCTCGTCCTCGAG
>NZ_JABEMA010000482.1 GCF_013004605.1 Pseudokineococcus marinus | reverse complement strand
GGTGCGGGCGGGCCCGCCCTCCGCGCCCGGGCCGGCTGCCCGGGGGTCTGCCGGGCCGGCCGTCGCCGCGCTCACTGGGCGATGTCGCGGCGCAGCGCGACGGCCCCCCGCAGGTAGACGTGGCGCACGTCGGCGCGCGGGACGTCGAGCTCGGCGTGGGCCATGAGCCGCACGACCCGCGGCATGGCGCCCGGGACGTCGATCTCGGTGCAGCAGAGCAGCGGGACGTCGCCGAGGCCCAGCTCACGGGCCGCGACGGCGGGGAACTCCGAGCGCAGGTCGGGGGTGACGGTGAAGACGACGGAGATGAGGTCCTCGGGGCCCATGGGGTTGGCCTCGAGGACGGCGGTGACGAGCTCGCGGGTCGAGGCGAGCAGGTGCTCGCGCTCGTCGACGTCCAGCTGGGTCGCCCCGCGCACCGCTCGCACCGCCACCGCGCACCCCTTCCGTGGTCCCGGCCGAAGGGTCCGGCCGTCCTGCCCGCCTCGCGCCTCCGCGTCGTCGTGCCCGGCAGCCTCTCGCCGGCGTCCGAGCGGCGCCGCCGCGAGGCTAGCGGCGGCGCGCCGGGCGGGGCGGGCGGCGCCCGGTGGGCGGACGCCGGCCCCCGTCGTGACGCCGTGGCCGGGCCGTCAGAGCCCGACGTCCGCCATGAGGCGTCCGAGCTCGGGGCGGGCCAGCGCCCGCGAGCGGCCGGGGAGCATGTCCCCGAGGAGCACCGGCCCGATGCGGGTGCGCACGAGCTGCTCCACGGGGTGCCCCACCTCGGCGAGCAGGCGGCGGACGATGTGGTTGCGGCCCTCGTGGAGCACGAGCTCGACGAGCGCGCGCCCGGGCTGGGAGTCGACGAGCCGGAAGGAGTCGACCTTGACGGGGCCGTCCTCGAGCTCGACGCCCTCGCGCAGCCGGCGCCCGAGGTCGCGCGGGATCGGCCCGGGCACCTGCGCCAGGTACGTCTTCGGCACCTCCCACGAGGGGTGCTGGAGCCGGTTGGCGAGCTCGCCGTCGTTCGTCACGAGGATGAGGCCCTCGGTGTCGACGTCGAGCCGGCCGACGTGGTAGAGCCGGTGGGCGTGCTGCTCGAGCAGGTCGCCGATGCAGGGGCGCCCCTGGGGGTCCGACATCGTCGAGACGACGCCGAGCGGCTTGTTGAGCGCCAGGTAGACCTTCGTCTCGTCGAGGACGACGCGCAGCCCGTCGACGTGGACGGCCTGGCGGGAGGGGTCCACCCGCAGGCCCAGCTCGGTGACGACGACGTCGTCCACGCGCACCCGGCCCGCGGCGATGAGGTCCTCGCACGTGCGGCGCGAGCCCACGCCGGCCTGGGCCAGCACCTTCTGCAGGCGCACGCCGTCGGCCACGTGGACGTCGACCGCCGGCTGCCCCACCGGGCGCTCGCCGCGCTGGGTGCCGGCCGGGCGGCGGGACGCGCCGCGCGCGGACGCGCCACGACCGCTCGTGCCCTGCTGACCGCGGCCGATGCCCGAGCCCCAGCGGTTCGCCTTGTGGTTGCGACGGCGCTCCTCGGCGATCTCCTCGGGCGTGCGGCGGCGGTCGGGCGACGACCGCTGGCCCTCGCCCGTCCGCGCGCCCCCGGGGCGTCCGCCGCGTCGGTCGTCCGGGCGACCGCCGTCGGG
>NZ_JABEMA010000481.1 GCF_013004605.1 Pseudokineococcus marinus | reverse complement strand
GACCCCGACGACCAGCGCCCCCGCGGCCGCGCTGGTCACCGCCGCGGCACCCGCCCCCGTCACCAGCAGGGCGGCGCCGGCGACCAGCGACGCGGCGAGCACGACCCGCGCGGCCAGCACGGTCCCGGCGTGCGGAGCGGGCGCGTGCGGCTCGAGGGAGGCCGTCCGGGCACCGGCGGCGGGTCGCAGCCGGTACGTCTCGGCGAGCAGAGCCCCGACCAGCACCCCCGCGACGCCGCAGAAGAGGACGTCCGCCAGCGGGCTGCCCTGCGAGAAGCCGAAGCCGACGCTCTGGTACCACCGCACCCCCACCACGACGGCGAGGGCCACGCCGAGCAGCCCGCCGACGGACCGGTGCCGACGGTGGCGCGCCAGGTACCGCGCGGCGACGTGGGCCTCGTCGTCCGGCACCGGGGCGCCGGGGGCGGCGCCCGCGAGCCAGCTCACGTCGGCCGAGGTCACCCGGGCCGACGCGAGACGGCGGACGAGCAGCAGCCCGCCGAGGACGAGGAGCACGGCGAGCAGGAGGACGCGGAAGGACCCCATGAGACCCGACCCCTTTCGTTTGGCCTGTTGGCACAGTACGTTGGGCCAATGACCATGACAAGCAGCCGTGACGGGTCGGCCCCGGACGGCGCCGGCTCGCTGGAGCAGCTCCTGCCGCCGCGGCGGCGGGGAGCCGGCGCCACCGTCGCCGTGGTGGCGGTCGCCGTGCTCCTCGCCGCCTGGGCCTCCCCGCAGCTGCTCCGGCCGTCGGTGTGGGACGGCACCGGCGCGGGCGTCGTCGCGACCTTCACGGACGCCCCGTCGCGCGTGCTGACGACGACCCTGACCGACACCGAGTCCTGGACCCCGTTCACCGTGGTCGACGTCGAGGACGTCCCCGGCGCTCGCGTCGTCGACGCCTGGCTGCTCACCGGCGCGGACGCCGAGGTGGCCGGGCGCGGCGTCGCCGAGGCGCCCACCACGCTCGACGACCACCTCGGGCGGGTCCTGCCCGCGTCGGGCGCCGGGCACCTGCCGCAGCGGCTGGCCTCCGGCGGGCCGGTCGCGCTGCTCGTGCTGTGGGACGTCGAGGACTGCGGCGCCCTCGTGGAGGGCACCGAGCCCGTCGCCGAGCTGAGGAACGTCGTCGGCGCCCGGACGACCGACACCCTGGCGGACTTCAGCGCCCCCGACGTCGCCCTCGTGGGCGCACCGGAGGGCGAGGCCACCGCGCTCGCCTGCCCCCGGGGCTGACAGGACGATCAGCGCAGCTCGCCCACCGGGCGGCTCAGCGCCGCGGGAGGAGGTCCACCCGCAGGTCGGGCCCGACGCGGGCGACGTCGTCGACCTCGAGCCGGGCGATCGCGTCCATCGAGGCCCCGGTCGACGCCGTCACGACGGCGGCGGTCCCCTGCCCGAGCAGCGCGGGGGCGAGGTAGGCGCGCACCCGGTCGACGAGGCCGGCGTCGAGGAAGGCGCCGGCGAGGCGCGGCCCGCCCTCGAGCATCAGCGAGCGCACCCCGCGCCCGTACAGCGCGGCGAGGGCGCCGTCCAGGTCCACGCCGCCGGCGCGCCCGCGGCCGACGGTGTCCGCGGTGAGCACGACGCACGCCCCCGCTCCCGGCCC
>NZ_JABEMA010000480.1 GCF_013004605.1 Pseudokineococcus marinus | reverse complement strand
CGCCCCGGCCGGTGGGCGGCCGAGGTGCTCCAGCAGCGCGAGCGGCCGCTGCGGCCGGGCCTGTCGGTCGCCCAGCGGGCCGTCACGGCGGGCACCGTAGGCGGCTTCGTGGCTCGACCCGGCGACCCGGCGCGCTACCTGCTGTCGAACAACCACGTGCTCGCCGACTCCGACCGCGCCGCCCCCGGGTCGGCGGTGCTGCAGCCCGGCAGCGCCGACGGCGGCACGGCCGCGGACGCGGTCGGCCGGCTCGCCGTCGCCGTCCCGCTGCAGCTCGACGGGCCGAACGTCGTCGACGCCGCCCTGGCGGTGCTCGACGACGACGTCGAGATCGACCCGACCTACCCCGTGGGCGCCGTCACGACGACCAGCGCCGCGGACGACGGGCTCGTCGTCGAGAAGGTGGGGCGCACCACGGGCCTGACCCGGGGAGCGGTGACGGCCATCGAGCTCGACGGCGTGGCCGTCTCCTACCCGAGCGGGGTCGTCACCTTCGACGACCAGGTGGAGGTCACCGGCGCGGACGGCGCCTTCTCCGCGGGCGGTGACAGCGGTTCCCTCGTCTACGACCCCGTGACCCGGACGGCTGTGGGCCTGCTCTTCGCCGGCAGCGAGCGCGGTGGGCCCGGCGGGGCGGGTCTCACCTTCTGCAACCCCGTCGACGCGGTGCTCGAGGCGCTGGGCGTGCAGCTGCTCGCGCCGTAGGCGCTCGGCCGGGCGGTGCCGGCGCCGGACGCGTGGTGGCGCGACGCCGGGCGGTGCACACTGCCGGGATGAGCCAGCCGTCCGGTGACGGTCTCCCCGGGGCCAGCCGGGACGCCGCCCGCGCCGCCAAGAGCCGCCTGGCGTCCTCGCTCGCCGGTGACCGCCGGGTCAACGGTGTCGGGGTCGTCCGGTGGGCCGTGGGCACGTCCGCCGCCGCCTACGGCGTGCGCGTGGGCGTGGTCGCCGAGGACGACGCGCCCGAGGTGCCCGCCGAGGTCGACGGCGTCCCGGTGCGGGTGGACGTCGTCGGACGCATCACGGCGTCGTGACGGCCGGACGGAGCGCCACCGGGGCGGGCCGTGACCTCGACGTCGTCGTCCTCGGGGCCACCGGGCTGACGGGCCGTCTCGTCGCGCGTCACCTGCACGAGCGCTCGCGCGCCACCGGCGCGCGCTGGGCCGTGGCCGGACGCAGCCCTGACCGGCTGGCCGCCGTGCTGGACGAGCTGGGCGCGCCCGACGTGCCGTCCCTCGTGGTCGACCTGCGGGACGAACCGGCGCTCGAGCGCGTCGCCCGTCGCACGCGGGTCGTCCTCGACCTCGCCGGCCCGTACTCGAGGACGGCGGACGCCGTCGTCGCCGCCTGCGTGCGGGGCGGCGCCTCCTACGTCGACCTCAGCGGCGAGGTCCCCGCCGTCGCGCGCACGGTCCGCACCTGGCACGGGCCCGCCCGCCGCGCCGGCGTCCGGGTCGTGCAGGTCAGCGGCTACGAGGCCCTGCCCGCCGACCTCGCCGTCCTCCTCGCCTGCCGGCGCGCCGAGGAGGCCGACGCGGTCGGAGGGCCTGCCTCGGCGCAGGTGGCGGACGGCGCCCGCGCGGAGGGCTCCGGTGCAGAGGGCCCCTCGGCGG
>NZ_JABEMA010000048.1 GCF_013004605.1 Pseudokineococcus marinus | reverse complement strand
CCGTCCTCGCCCGCGCGGGCCTCACCGCGCGAGCGCGCTTCACCGGCCCGGGCGACGACGTCTTCGTCGAGCTGCGCGGCCGGCTCGACGCGCTCGGCGAGACGGAGCGCGAGGACGACGGCCGGCCGGACGGCGCGCGCTGAGAGGAGCCGTCCACGGGCGTGACCGTGCACGTCGCGCCCGTGGACGGCTCCCGACGGACGGCGGCGCGACGGGACGCGGGCGGGGGCGGGCGAGGGCGGCGGGCGCGAGCACCCGCCCCGGGCACGTACGGTCTGCGCGGGGCCGCGGACGCGTCGCCCCGGGGCGGCGACCGCGCGCACGGCGCGGGCAGGCCCGTGAGGAAGGGGCACCGTGGCAGGCAGGACCGGGACGGCCAGCACGACGACCCGGCGGCTCGTGATCGTCGAGTCGCCCGCGAAGGCGCGCAAGATCGCCGGCTACCTCGGCGAGGGCTACGACGTCGAGGCCAGCGTCGGCCACATCCGCGACCTCCCGCAGCCGAGCGAGCTGCCCGCAGAGATGAAGAAGGGTCCCTTCGGCCGCTTCGCCGTCGACGTCGAGCACGGCTTCGAGCCGTACTACGTCGTCGACGCCGACAAGAAGAAGAAGGTCACCGAGCTCAAGCGCCTGCTCAAGGACGCCGACGAGCTCTTCCTCGCGACGGACGGCGACCGCGAGGGCGAGGCGATCGCCTGGCACCTCCTGCAGACCCTCAAGCCCTCGGTCCCCGTGCGGCGCATGGTCTTCCACGAGATCACCCGCGAGGCGATCCAGCGCGCGCTGGAGTCGACCCGCGACATCGACACCGACCTCGTCGACGCGCAGGAGACCCGGCGCATCCTCGACCGCCTCTACGGCTACGAGGTCTCGCCGGTGCTGTGGCGCAAGGTCCGCGCCGGCCTGTCCGCCGGCCGCGTGCAGTCCGTCGCCACCCGCCTCGTCGTCGAGCGCGAGCGCGAGCGCATGGCCTTCCGCGCCGCCGAGTACTGGGACCTCACGGCCGAGGTGGCCGCCGAGCAGGACGCCGACGGGCAGTCCTTCCGGGCGCGCCTGGCGCGCTTCGACGGGCGCCGCGTCGCCACCGGCCGCGACTTCGACGACAGCGGCGCGCTGACCTCCGACGCCGTCGTCCTCGACGGCGCCGTGGCCGGTGCGCTCGCGACGGCCCTCGGGGACGCCGGCGCCGACCTCGGCGCCACGGTCACCTCGGTCGAGACCAAGCCGTACACGCGCCGCCCGGCCGCGCCCTTCACGACCTCGACGCTGCAGCAGGAGGCCTCGCGCAAGCTGCGCTCCAACGCGCGGGCCACGATGCGCACGGCGCAGTCGCTGTACGAGAACGGCTACATCACCTACATGCGCACCGACTCGGTCGCGCTCTCCAGCGAGGCCGTGGGCGCGGCCCGCCGGCAGGCGGCCGACCTCTACGGCCCCGAGTTCGTGCCCGACGCGCCCCGCGTCTACGCCAACCGGTCGAAGAACGCGCAGGAGGCCCACGAGGCCATCCGCCCGGCGGGCGACAGCTTCCGGACGCCCGCGCAGGTGTCCGGCGAGCTGCGCGGCGACGAGTTCCGCCTCTACGAGCTGATCTGGAAGCGCACGGTCGCCAGCCAGATGGCCGACGCGCGCGGCTCGACGGCGTCGGTCCGCCTCGGCGCGACGGTGCCCGTCACCGACGCGACCCGCGAGGCGCAGGTCGCGGGGCGTGACGTCGAGCTGTCCGCCTCCGGCACGGTCATCACCTTCCGCGGCTTCATGGCCGCCTACGAGGAGAGCCGCGACGAGGACCGGCACGGCTCCGCCGAGGACGGCGAGCGCCGCCTCCCCGAGCTCGTCGAGGGCCAGGGCGTGCTGCTGTCCGACGTCCTCGCCGACGACCACCAGACCTCGCCGCCCCCGCGCTACACGGAGGCGAGCCTCGTCAAGGCCCTCGAGCAGCAGGGGATCGGGCGCCCGTCGACGTACGCGGCGACGATCTCGGTCATCAGCGACCGCGGGTACGTCCAGCACCGCGGCTCCGCGCTCGTGCCGACGTGGCTGGCCTTCGCCGTCACCCGCCTGCTCGAGGAGCACTTCGGCCAGCTCGTCGACTACCGCTTCACCGCCTCCATGGAGGAGGAGCTCGACCGCATCGCGGCGGGCGCGGAGGAGCGGCGCAGCTGGCTCTCGCGCTTCTACTACGGCCCCGAGGGCCTCGGCGGCGGCGCGGGCGACGACGACGGGCCCGACGCCGCCGGCGCGCGCAGCGGCCCTCGCGCACCCAGCCCGGCCGGCGCCGCCGGCGAGGCCGTCCCGGCGGGGCTCAAGCCGCTCGTGGACGACCTGGGCGACATCGACGCCCGCGACATCAACTCCGTGCCGATCGGCGAGGGCATCACGCTGCGGGTGGGGCGCTACGGCCCCTACCTCGAGGCGACGGGCGAGGACGGCGAGCCCCAGCGGGCGTCCGTGCCCGACGACGTCGCCCCCGACGAGCTGACCGTCGAGAAGGCCCGCGAGCTGCTCGCGACGCAGTCCGAGGGCGACCGCGAGCTCGGGATCAACGAGGCGACCGGGCGGATGGTCGTCGCCCGGGCCGGCCGCTTCGGCCCCTACGTCACCGAGGTCGTCGAGGACCCGCCCGCCGACGAGGCCCCCGCGAAGGGCCGCAAGAAGGCACCGGCGAAGGTGAAGCCGCCGACGGCGTCGCTCTTCAAGACGATGCAGGTCGAGACGGTGACCCTCGACGACGCGCTCAGGCTGCTCTCCCTCCCGCGCGTCGTGGGGGAGGACCCGGCCGACGGCCAGGAGATCACCGCCCAGAACGGCCGCTACGGGCCCTACCTCAAGAAGGGCACCGACTCGCGCTCGCTCGAGAGCGAGGACCAGCTCTTCGACGTCACGCTCGAGCAGGCGCTCGCGCTCTACGCCCAGCCCAAGCGCGGGCGGGGGCGCACGGCGACGCCGCCGCTGCGCGAGCTCGGCGACGACCCCGTGTCGGGCAAGCCGGTCGTCGTCAAGGACGGCCGCTTCGGCCCCTACGTGACCGACGGGGAGACGAACGCGACGCTCCGCAAGGACGACGCGGTCGAGTCGATCACCCCCGAGCGCGCCGCCGAGCTGCTGCAGGAGAAGCGCGACCGCGGGCCGGCCAAGAAGCCGGCGCGCAAGGCGCCCGCCAAGAAGCCCGCCGCGAAGAAGCCGGCGGCGAAGAAGGCGCCCGCGAAGGGCTGACCGCAGGGTCCGACGGGTCCGGACGCGGGCGGAGGGCCGCACCCCGCGGGGTGCGGCCCTCCGTCGTGCGGCCCGGCCCGCCCACGGCCCCGGAGGGCGCGGTCGGACCCGTCGGCTCAGCCCCGGATCTGCTCCAGGACGTCGGGGTTGGCCTCGAAGAAGGCGTCGACGGCCTCCTCGTACCGGCCCTCGCCGTACTCGTTGACGACCATGTCCTCCAGCTCGCCGTACTGGGCGTCGGACAGGGCGAGCTCGCCCATCATCTCGGCGACCTCCGGCATGTCGTCGGAGAAGCCGGCGCGCGCGAGCGCGTGCAGGCCCTCGGGCTCGCCCATGGCGCCCTCCGGGTCCTCGAGGTCCTTGACGGGGAACTCCGAGTTGGCCCAGAAGGGGCGCCACAGCGTGACGACGATGTCCTCCTGCGCGTCGGTGGCCGCCTGCAGCTCGGCGAGCATCGCCGTCGTCGAGGACGTCTGGAGCGTGTACTCGTCGCCGAGCTCGTAGGTCGGGATCGCGGAGTCCTGCACCACGCCCGTCAGGCCGGCGCCGGGCTCGATGCCGACGATGCGGCCGTCGAAGCGGTCCGCCTGGCCCTGGAGGTCGGCGATGGAGTCGATGTCGGTGTACTCCGGCACCGCCATGGTGAGCACGGCGCCCTCGTAGTAGGTGCCGACGTCCTCGATGTCGTCGCCGAACTCCTCCATGTAGGAGGCGTGCGTGACCTCGGGCCAGGCCGAGGGGTAGACGTCGAAGTCGCCGCCGGCGAGGCCGGCGTAGAGCGGCCCGGCCTCGCTGATCTCCTGGAGCTCGACGTCGTAGCCCTCCTCCTCCAGCACGTGCTGCCAGAGGTGGGCGGTGCTGAGGCCGTCGGTCCACGAGGGCAGGAAGCCCAGGGTGACGGTGCCGCCGGCGGCGTCGGTGCTGCCGCTGTCCGCAGAGCCGCCGGACGTGTCCTCGGAGCCGCAGGAGGTCAGGGCGAGGGCGGAGACGGCCGCTCCGGCGGCCAGGCGGGCGGCGCGGGTGGTGTGCTTCTGCACGGTGGTGTCCTCTCGTCGTGCGGGCGCACCCACCTCGTGGGGCGCCCTCGGTCGGTCGGTCGGTCGTGCGGGCCGCCCGCGGGGGCGGCGGTGCAGGGCCCGGCGCGCCGGGTCCCGGGTGCGGGGGAGGGCCCGGGCCCTCAGGGACGGGCGAAGCCGCGCCTCGACTGCTCGCGCGAGACGGCCACCTGGGCCTCCGGCGTCAGGCCGCGGTCGTCGACGTCGGTGCTCGTGCTGCCGCGGCCGAGCAGCGACCGCGTGCGCGACAGGCGGTCGCGCAGCCCGCCGGCGCCCAGCGAGGCGGTGAGCCGGTCGAGGTAGATGGCGAGGATGACCACGGACAGGCCGGCCTCGAAGCCCAGGCCGACGTTGAGCCGGGAGATGCTCTGGACGACGACCGCGCCCGAGCCGGGGGCGCCGATGAGCCCGGCGATGACCGCCATGGACAGCGCCAGCATGATGACCTGGTTGACCCCGGCCATGATCGTCGGGAGGGCCAGCGGCAGCTGGATGCCCCGGAGGATCTGCCGGGGCGACCCGCCGAAGGCGGTGCCCGCCTCGACGACCTCGCGGTCGACCTGGCGGATGCCGAGCTCGGTGAGGCGGACGCCCGGCGGCAGCGCGAAGACGATGGTCGTCACGAAGCCGGGGACGACGCCGATGCCGAAGAAGATGACGGCCGGCACCAGGTAGACGAAGGCCGGCATCGTCTGCATGAAGTCGAGCACCGGCTTGAGCACGGCGCTCGTGCGGTCGCTGCGGGCCGCGAGGATCCCCAGCGGCACCGCGATCGCCGTCGCCACGGTGGCGGCCACGAGGATGAGCGCCAGCAGGTCCACCATCGGCTCCCACAGCTCCATGCTCACGACGAGCAGGAGCGCGAGGGCCGACACGACGCCGAAGCGCACCGAGCGGACGGCGACCCCCAGGAGGCCCAGGAGCAGCACGCCGACGAGCGGCGGCGCCAGGAGCAGCACCCATGACACGGCGTCGACGACCTCGGTGACGACGGCGGAGAAGACGTCGAGGGCCGGGCCGAGGGCGGAGGCCACCCAGTCGGCGACGGCCTCCACGGCGTCGCCCAGGGGCACGCGGGGGAGGGGGACGAGCTCGGCGGTGTCAGCCACGGAGAGCCTCCTCGGGGGTGGTGGGGGCGCCGGGCGGCGGCTCGTCCGAGCCGGTCCCGAGCGCGCTGAGCATCGACGCGGCGGTGACGACGCCGACGACCTCGCCGGCGTCGTCCGTCACGGCGACGGAGCCGCCGCCGGTGGCCGCCGGCTGCAGGAGGTCGGCCAGCGAGGTCCGGAGGCCGGCGCGCGGCATGCGGTGGAGCTCGCCGTCGACCGGCCGCGGGGGCGCCATGACGTCCTCGGCCGTGAAGACCCGCGAGCGGTCGACGTCGGCGAGGAAGCGGGCGATGTAGTGGTCGGCCGGGGCGCGGAGGATCTCCGTGGGCGTCCCCGACTGCACCACGCGGCCCTCGCGCATGACCGCGACCCGGTCGCCGATGCGCATGGCCTCGTTGAGGTCGTGGGTGATGAAGACGACCGTGCGGCCGAGCGAGCGCTGCAGCTCGACGAGCTGGTCCTGCATCTCGCGGCGGATCAGCGGGTCGAGGGCGCTGAAGGCCTCGTCCATGAGCATGACGTCGGTGCCCGACGCCAGCGCGCGGGCCAGGCCGACGCGCTGCTGCATGCCGCCGGACAGCTCCGACGGGCGGTTCCCCGCCCGGTCGCCGAGGCCGACCATCTCGAGCGCCTCGGCCCCGCGGCGGCGGCGCTCGGCGCGGTCCACGCCCCGGATCTCCAGGGCGTAGGCGGCGTTGTCGAGCACGCTGCGGTGGGGGAGCAGCGCGAAGTGCTGGAAGACCATGCTGAGCCGCTCCTGGCGGAGCCGGCGCAGGCCGTCCTCGTCGAGGCCGGTCAGCTCGACGTCGCCGACGTGGACGGTGCCCGCGGTCGGCTCCAGGAGGCCGTTGAGCATCCGGATGAGCGTCGACTTGCCGGAGCCGGACAGGCCCATGACGACGGAGATCTCGCCCGGCTGCACCTCCAGGTCGACGTCCACGACGGCGGGGGTGGCCCCGTCCGCGCGCACGTCCGCCACGGGCTCGCCCTGCTGCAGGCGCCGCACGGCCTCCTCGGGCCGTGGGCCGAAGACCTTGTACAGGCCTCTCGCCGAGACTGCTGCCACGTCGTCCTCTCGCCGGCCCCGGTCGCGCGGGCCGCTGGTCGTCGGGTGGGACGGCTCCGGCGCGGGTCGCGGACGCTGACCGCCCCGGAGCGCGCGCGGACGACCGCGGGCGGGGCTGAGAGGTCGCCGTCCACGGGCTGGAGCCGGACGGCGCGTCGACGGTCCCGCGACGGGACCTCGCGGCGGTCCGCGTGCGCCTGCGGGGGCGGCGAGTCGCCGCCCCCGGGCCCGGGGATCCGCTGCGTGCTTGAGCGCTACGTAACCACGCGGGCGGCGGGAGGTCGACCACGCAGCCCTTCCGATGACGAAGGGTGATGGGATCGTGACGTGCGGGCGGTGACGGGCGGACTGAGGTCAGGGCGGCCCGTCGGGCGCCTCGTAGGGTGCCGCCCATGACGCGCTGGGGCTTCCTCGCCACCGGGGGCATCGCGACGACCGTCGCCGGTGACCTCCCGCTCGTGCCGGGGGCGGAGGCCCTCGCCGTCGCCTCGCGCGACGCCGGGCGCGCCGCGGCCTTCGCCGAGCGGCACGGCTTCGCGCGCTCCTACGGCTCCTACGCCGACCTGCTCGCCGACCCCGACGTCGACGTCGTCTACGTCGCGACGCCGCACGGCCAGCACCGCGCGGTGGCCCGGGCCGCCCTCGAGGCGGGCAAGCACGTCCTCGTCGAGAAGGCCTTCACGACGACGCTCGCGGGCGCCCACGAGCTCGTCGACCTCGCCCGTGACCGGGGGCTCTTCGCCATGGAGGCGATGTGGACCCGCTTCCAGCCGACGGTCGTCGCCCTCCTCGACGCGCTGGCGGACGGCGTCGTCGGCGAGGTGCGCCACGTGCACGCCGACCTCGGCTTCCCCGTGCCGGAGGACCCGGCGGGGCGCTTCTTCGACCCGGTGCTCGGCGGCGGGGCGCTGCTCGACATGGGCGTCTACCCCGTGTCGGTCGTCCGGATGGTCATGGGCGCGGCGCCGAGCGAGGTCGTCGCCCGCGGGAGCCTCACGAGCACGGGCGTGGACGCCGAGTCCTCGCTGCTCCTCGCGCACGCGGACGGGCGCACGGCCACGACGCTCTCGACGATCCTCGCCCGGCCGGCGCGCCACGGCACCATCACGGGCACGGGCGGGCGCGTGGAGACCGAGGGCGCCGTCCACGCGCCCGACGCCTTCGTCGTGCACCGCCCCGACGAGGAGCCGGTGCGCACCGCGCTGCCGCGGACGGGTCGCGGGTACGCCCACATGCTCGAGCACGTGCAGGACTGCCTCGACGAGGGCCGCACGGAGAGCCCGCTGTGGCCGCTGTCGACGACGCTCGAGGTCATGGGCGTGCTCGAGGAGGCGCTGCAGCAGCTCGGCGTCCGGATGGACGACGACCGGCCCGTCTGACCGGCCCCAGCTGGGTGACGGGCCCCTCCGGACGTCCCCGCCGACGGCGCTGGGCGGGCGCGCGTGCCGTCGGCCGTCAGCCCTGCGCCACGGGCTCCCACGCGGTCGCCGGCACGGGCCGGGCCAGCAGGTGCCCCTGGGCCATGTCGACGCCCAGCCCGACGAGGTGGTCGAGCTCCTCGGCGGTCTCGACGCCCTCGGCGACCGTGTGCGCGCCCGTGCGCCGGGCGAAGCCGACGAGCGCGGCGGCCATGGCCGACGCCCCGAGCGAGCGGTGGACGTCGCGCACGATGCTCATGTCGATCTTGACGACGTCCGGGGCCAGCTGGACGACGTGGCGCATGCTCGCGAACCCGGCGCCCGCGTCGTCGACGGCCACGGCGAGGCCCCGCTCGCGCAGCGGCGCCAGCGCGGCGGCGAGGGCGGCGTAGTCGTCGACCGGCTCGTGCTCGGTGATCTCCACCGCCAGCCCGTCGAGGCGCCCCCGGCCCGTCGCCTCCTCGAGCAGGTCGGCGAAGGCCGGTGACAGGACCGTCCGCGGGGACGCGTTGACCGACAGGTGCCCGGCCACGCGCTCGACGTGGCCCAGGGCCGAGCGAAGGCAGAGCAGGTCGAGCCGCTCGGCCTCCCCGGCGCGCTCGGCGCGGGAGAACCAGGGCCCCGGGGCCGAGCCCGGGGCGGGGAAGCGCGCCAGGGCCTCGGCGCCCACGACCCGCCCGGTCCCCAGGTCGACGATGCCCTGGAGGGCGGTCGCCGGCCCCCCGGCCGCCTCGAGGGCGTCGAGGTCCGCGACCACCCGGGAGTGCGTCCCCTCCGCCCTCTCCTCCTCCTGGAGCAGGCCGACGAGCACCGGGCCCAGGCTGCGCAGCACCTCGGCGTCGCGCGGCCGCAGCTCGCGCCGCGACGAGCGCGACACGGTGCAGAGGGTCCCGTAGAGGCTGCCGTCGCCGCGGTGGAGCGGGACGCCCACGTAGGCGCCGATGCCGGCGCGCGTGCCCCGCATCGCCGCGGTGGTCGGGTGGGCCGCCGTGTCCGGCACGACCTCCTCGAGCTCCCGCGCCACGACGAGCCGGCAGTAGGTGCCGTCGAAGGGCTCGGAGTCGCCGGGCTGCAGCAGCGCGGGGTCACCGGCGCTGACGTGGCGGTAGACCACCCGCTCCCCCTCCCGACGGCTGACGAAGGCGGCGTCCATGCCGAGCTGCGCCCGCACGAGGTCGAGCAGCGCGTCGACGCCCGACACCGGGGCCGGGGCGGCCGGGGGACGGGGACGCGGCAGGGCCGGCGCCCTCGTCGCCGCGGCGGACCGGCGGAGCGCCTTCTCGGCGTACATGCGGGCGTCGGCCGCGCGCCACGCCGCGCAGAGGTCGCCGTCGCCCTCGTGCGCGCCGGCCCCGACCGACGCCTCGACGCCGTGCGCGGCGAGCGCCTCGCGCAGCACCCGGGCGCGCTCCTCGACGACCGGCCACGGCGCCTCGACGAGCAGCACGCCGAACTCGTCGCCGCCGAGCCTGGCGAGCAGGTCGCCGCCGCGCACGTGCTCGCGCACCACCTCGGCGGTCCGGCGCAGGAGCGCGTCGCCCGCGTCGTGGCCCTCGCCGTCGTTGACCGCCTTGAGCCCGTCCAGGTCGACGACGAGCACCCCGGCGGGCGTCCCGTGGCGCCGGGCGCGCGACTCCTCCGCCGCGACGGCGGCGTCCCACGCGCGGCGGCTGGCCGCGCCCGTGAGGGCGTCGGTGGCCGCCGCCGCCTCGGCGCGCTCGGCGCGGCGCACCTCGCGCTCGAGGGAGACCTCGTACGACAGCAGCAGCCCGAGCAGGGCCGCGTGCACGCGCACGGACGGCAGCGCCGCCTCGAGCTCGGGCCCCCGAGGGTCGCGCCCGGCGGCGCAGAGGGCTCCCAGGAGCTCGCCGTCGGGGCCCTCGACGGGCACGGTGAGGTAGGACCCGGGGTCCAGGCCGGTGACCGCCCGCATCTGCGCGTAGGCGGGCGCGTCGTCGACGACGGGGGCGACCATCGGGGCGCTGCCGTCGACCATGCGCGCGCAGAAGGTCTCGTCCCAGCGGCGCACCAGGCCGACGCGGCCGCCGAAGGGGTCGTCGTCGTCCGCCGTGGCGATGACGACGTACTCCTCGCCCCGGCGCCGCGCCAGCAGCCACGACTCCATGCCGAACCGCCGCTGCAGGTCCCGCAGCGCGGTCCGGGCCGCCGTGCTGAAGTCCTGCACGGCCACGGCGGCCGACGGGGGACGCGGCGCGACCGCCGCGTCCCCGCCCGTGCCGTGCCCGCCCGCGTCGACCGACACCCGGCCCACCCCTTCGCCGACGACCCCCGTCGTAGCAGAAGGTAGCGCCCGCTCACCGCACGTGCTGGGTGTCCCGGACGGTCGGAGCGGGCGGTCAGAGGCGGCCGACGCCCACGACCCGCACGACGGCCGCGCCCTCCTCGTCGCTCGCGGGCAGGTCGACCTCGGCGTCGAAGCCCCAGTCGCCGTCACCCGCCGGGTCGGCGAAGACCTGCCGCACGTGCCAGACCACGGCCTCCTTGCGCCACAGCAGCATGCGCGGCCCCCGGGCGTCCGCCCCCGTGCCGATCTCGTCGTGCTCGGCGTAGTAGGCCTCCAGCTGCTCGGCCCAGGCGGCCGCGTCCCACCCCGTCCCGGCGTCGAGCTCCCCGAGGTCCCACGGGCGTCGCAGCGCCGCGAGCTCCACCCGGCGGAAGAGGGCGTTGCGGACCATCCGCGTGAAGGCCCGCTCGTTGCCCGTGACGGGTCGGGTGGGCGACGTCGGGGCGCGCACCTCGGCGACGGCGGCGTCGACGCGGGCGGGGTCGGTGAGGTGCTCCCACTCGTCGAGCAGGCTCGAGTCGACCTGCCGCACGAGCTCGCCGAGCCACTCCACGAGGTCGACGACCTCCTCGGTGCGCGCCTCGGCGGGCACGCCCGAGCGCAGGGACCGGTAGGCGTCGGTGAGGTAGCGCAGCACGGCGCCCTCGGCGCGCACGAGGCCGTAGAAGGAGACGAGCTCGCGGAAGGTCATGCCGCGCTCGTAGAGGTCGCGCACCACCGACTTGGGGGACAGGACGGCGCGCGAGGCCCACGGGTGGCCCTGCGCGTAGGCCTCGAAGGCCGCCTCGAGCAGCTCCTCGAGCGGCTTGGGCCACGTGACGTCGTCGAGGAGCTCCATCCGCTCCTCGTACTCGATCCCCTCGGCCTTCATCTGGGCGACGGCCTCGCCGCGGGCCTTGAACTGCTGGGCGGCCAGGACGGCGCGGGGGTCGTCGAGCGTCGCCTCGACCACGGAGAGCACGTCGAGGGCGTACGTCGGGGACTCGGGGTCCAGCAGCTCGACCGCCGCCAGGGCGAAGGTCGAGAGCGGGTGGTCCAGCGCGAAGCCGCGGGGGAGGTCCACCGTCAGGCGGTAGCGCCGCCCGTCGGGCTCGGGCTCGTCGAGCCGCTCGACGACGCCCGCGGCGATCAGCGCCTTCGTGATGCCGACGACCTCCCGCACGTGGCGGCGCTGGCGCGCCCGCGGCTCGTGGTTGTCGAGGAGCAGGTGCCGCATCGCCGCCGCCGGGTCGCCGGGGCGCGCCAGGACGTTGAGGACCATCGACGTCGAGACGGCGAAGTGCGGGCGCAGAGGCTCGGGGTCGGCGGCGACGAGCTTGTCGAAGGTCGCGCGCGTCCAGGCGACGAAGCCCTCGGGCGGCTGCTTGCGCACGACCTTGCGGCGCTTCTTCGGGTCGTCGCCCGCCTTGGCCAGGGCCTTGAGGTTCTCGACCTCGTGCTCGGGCGCCTGGACGACGACGGTCCCGGCGGTGTCGTACCCGGCCCGGCCGGCGCGGCCGGCGACCTGGTGGAACTCGCGGGCGGACAGCAGCCGCGTGCGGGTGCCGTCGTACTTGCTCAGGGCCGACAGCAGCACCGTGCGGATGGGCACGTTGATGCCGACGCCGAGCGTGTCGGTGCCGCAGATGACCTTGAGCAGCCCCGCCTGCGCCAGCTGCTCCACGAGCCGCCGGTACTTGGGCAGCATCCCGGCGTGGTGGACGCCGATGCCGTGGCGCACCAGCCGCGACAGCGTCTGCCCGAAGCCGGTGGTGAAGCGGAAGCCGCCGAGGAAGGCGGCGATCTCGTCGCGCTCGGCCCGCGTGGCGACCTGCGCGCTCGTCAGGGCCTGCGCCCGCTCCAGCGCCGCGGCCTGCGTGAAGTGGACGACGTAGACGGGCGACTGCCGCGTCTCGAGCAGCTCGTCGATCGTCTCGTGGACGGGCGTCGTCGCGTAGTAGTGGTGCAGGGGCACCGGCCGCTCCGCGGACGCGACGAGCGCCGTCTCCCGGCCGGTGCGGCGGGTGAGGTCCTCGCGGATCGACGTCGTGTCGCCGAGCGTGGCCGACATGAGGACGAACTGGGCGCGGGGCAGCTCGAGCAGCGGCACCTGCCACGCCCACCCGCGGTCGGGGTCGCCGTAGTAGTGGAACTCGTCCATGACGACGGTCCCGATGTCGGCCTCGGGGCCCTCGCGCAGCGCCAGGTTGGCGAGGACCTCCGCCGTGCAGCAGATGATCGGCGCCCCGGCGTTGACGCTGGCGTCGCCGGTGAGCATGCCGACGCGGTCGGCGCCGAACACGGCGCACAGCGCGAAGAACTTCTCGCTCACGAGCGCCTTGATCGGCGCGGTGTAGAAGGACCGCCGGCCCTCGGCCAGCGCGAAGGCCTGGGCGCCCGTCGCGACGAGCGACTTGCCCGAGCCGGTGGGGGTCGCCAGGACGACGTTCGCGCCCGTCACCAGCTCGAGCAGGGCCTCCTCCTGGTGCGGGTAGAGGGACAGGCCCTGCTCGGCGGCCCAGGAGGAGAAGGCTGCGAGCAGCTCGTCGGGGTCGGCGCCGCCCTCCGCCGCCGCGGCCGCGGCGCGCAGGGGCTCGAGCGCGGTGACGAGCGACGGCGCCGGGCGCGTCGAGGGCTCGGGCGGCGTGGTGGTGTCGGCCTGGGCCGCGGCGTCGGTGGTCATCACGCCCAGGGTCCCACCGGTGGGGCGCCCGCGTCGGGGCCGCGGCGCCCGGTGGGCGACCGCGGCCCCGACGGAGGGGGCTGCTCCGGCCGTCAGACGAAGGCGCCGTGCCCGGTGACCGCGCGCCCGACGACGAGGGTGTTGACCTCGCGCGTGCCCTCGTAGGAGTAGAGCGCCTCGGCGTCGGCGACGAAGCGCGCCACGTGGTGGCCCGCGAGCACGCCGTTGCCGCCCATGACCTCACGGGCGCGGGCGACGACGTCGCGCATCCGGGACGTGCAGAAGGCCTTGGCCATGGCGGCGTGCTCGTCGCGGCGCTCGCCTGCCTCCTCCAGCTGGCAGACGCGCACGACCATCCCGAGCGACGCCGTGATGTCCGACAGCATCCGCACGAGGTGGTCCTGCACGAGCTGGAAGGAGGCCAGCGGCCGCCCGAACTGCTGGCGCTCGCGGGTGTAGGCGAGGGCGTGCTCGTAGGCGCCGACCGAGACCCCGACGGCCTCCCACGCGACGCCGCCGCGCGTGCGCCGCAGCACCTCGTTGGTGTCCTTGAAGCTGTTGGCGCCCGCCAGGTGGTTCGCGGCCGGGACGCGGCAGCCCTCGAGGGTGATGTCGGCGTTCTCGACCGCCCGCAGCGCCGTCTTGCCGCGGATGGGCGTGGCGGTGAACCCGGGCGTGCCCTTCTCCACGAGGAAGCCCTTGACCTGGCCGTCGGCCACGTCGCGCGCCCAGACGACGACGACGTCGGCGAAGCAGGCGTTGCCGATCCAGCGCTTGGCGCCGTCGAGCACCCACGCGTCGCCGTCGCGGCGGGCGCTCGTGGCGAGCCCGCCGGCGACGTCGGAGCCGTGGTCGGGCTCGGTGAGCGCGAACGCGCCGACGGCCTCGGCCCGCCGCATCCGGGGCAGCCAGTGCGCCTTCTGCTCCTCGGAGCCGCAGACGGCGAGCGTGCCCATGACGAGGCCGTCGTGGACGCCGACGAAGGTGGCCGTGGAGGGGTCGACGCGCGCCAGCTCCATCCGCAGCCAGCCGGTGAGCAGGGTCCGCCGGGCCGGCTCGTCCCCGTCCACCCCGAGCCCGAGCAGGCCCTCCTCGGCGAAGCGCGGGGCGAGGTGGCGGGGGACCTCCTCGTCGAGCCACCGCTGGTTCGCCCCGGGGGCGACCTCGGCGGCGTAGAACTCCCGGGCCCGCACGACGAGCGCGCGCTCGTCGTCGGTCAGGAGCTGCTGGTAGCCGAGGAAGTCGGCGGCCAGCAGGTCGGGGGTCAGGGGGGGACGCGGGTCTCGCGTGCTCATGGGGGCCTCTCCTCGTCGAGCGGACGTGCGCATCGTGCGGCACGGCCGCGGCCGCCCGCCAGGCGCCCCGGCGCGACCAGCCGGTCGGTGTCGGCCGGCCCGGCGGGTGCGGTGCGGCGGCG
>NZ_JABEMA010000479.1 GCF_013004605.1 Pseudokineococcus marinus | reverse complement strand
GCGCCGGCGGGCGCGACCGCGCGGCGCCCGGGTCAGCCCGCGGCCGCCTCCGGCTGCTCGGCCCACCACGCGAGCAGCGCCTCGCGGGCCGCCTCCTCGCCCAGCGGCCCCCGGTCCAGGCGCAGCTCGAGCAGGTGGCGGTAGGCCCGCCCGACGACGGGGCCGGGCGGGACGCCGAGCGCCGCCATGATCTGGCCGCCGTCGAGGTCGGGGCGCACGGCGGCGAGCTCCTCGGCCTCCTGCAGCTCGACGATGCGGTGCTCGAGGGAGTCGTAGGCCGCCGCCAGCCGGGCCGCCTTGCGGCGGTTGCGGGTGGTCGAGTCCGAGCGGGTCAGCCGGTGCAGGCGGCTCAGCAGCGGCCCGGCGTCGGTGACGTAGCGGCGCACGGCCGAGTCGGTCCACTCCCCGCCCGCGTACCCGTGGAAGCGCAGGTGCAGCTCGACGAGGCGCGCCACCTGCTTCGTCGTCGCCGAGTCGAAGCGCAGGGCCTTCAGGCGCCGCGCCGTCATCTTCGCGCCGACGACCTCGTGGTGGTGGAAGCTCACGCCGCCGCCGGGCTCGAAGCGCCGCGTCGCGGGCTTGCCGACGTCGTGCAGCAGCGCCGCGAGCCGCAGGACGAGGTCGGGGCCCGGGACGGCTCCCTCGCCGTCCGCGCCGGGCGGGTCCTCCAGGGCGATCGCCTGCTCGAGCACCGTCAGCGTGTGCTCGTAGACGTCCTTGTGGCGGTGGTGCTCGTCGATCTCCAGCTGCAGGGCGGGCAGCTCGGGCAGGACGTGCTCGGCCAGGCCGGTGCCGACGAGCAGCTCGAGCCCCTCGCGGGGGGAGGCGCCGAGGAGCAGCTTCTCCAGCTCCACCCGCACGCGCTCGGCCGAGACCATGGCGACGGTGCCCGCCCGCTCGGTCATCGCCTCGACGACGGCGGGAGCCACCCGCAGCCCGAGGGTGGAGGCGAAGCGGGCGGCGCGCATCATCCGCAGCGGGTCGTCGGCGAAGGAGTCCTCCGGCGAGCGCGGCGTGTGCAGCGCCCGGTGCGCGAGGTCGCGCAGCCCGTCGCACGGGTCGACGAAGGCGCCGTCGGGCAGGCGCACGGCCATGGCGTTGACCGTGAAGTCGCGGCGCACGAGGTCGTCCTCGAGGGAGTCGCCGAACTCGACGACGGGCTTGCGGCTCTGCCGGTCGTAGAGGTCGCTGCGGTAGGTCGTCACCTCGACGACGACGTCGCCCCGGCGCGCGCCCACGGTGCCGAAGGCCGCACCGACGTCCCACGTGGCGTCCCCCCACGCCGTGAGCAGCTGCGCCGTCGCCCCGGGGCGGGCGCTCGTGGCGAGGTCGAGGTCGACGTCGGCCGGCCCGGTGAGGCGCCCGAGCAGCGCGTCGCGGACCGGCCCGCCGACGAGCGCGAGCTCGTGGCCCTCGGCGGCGAAGCGGCGCCCCAGCTCCACGGCGTCCGGCGCGAAGGCCAGGAGGGCGGCCACGGCCTGGTCGCGCGCGCCCGCCACGGCGGCGGCCACGCCGCCGGCGCCCTCGGAGGACGGCTCCGGGGGAGCCTCGGTCGGGGCCTGCGGGCGGGCCCCGGGTCGGGCGTCGTCGGGGG
>NZ_JABEMA010000478.1 GCF_013004605.1 Pseudokineococcus marinus | reverse complement strand
CGCTCGGCCTCGGCCGACGCGTCGCCGACGAGGCGGTCGCGCTGCTCCTCGCCCGCGCGCACGTGCTCGTCGTGCAGCCGCTGGGCGAGGGCGAGGACGCGGTGGCGGACGCGGCTTCCTCGGCGCGGCGCTCGGCGTCGGCGAGCTGCTCGCGCAGCCCGTCGTTCTCGCTGCGCAGGCGCGTGAGCTCGCCGACGACCTCGTCGAGGAAGTCGTCGACCTCCTCCACGGCGTAGCCGTGCCGGAACTGCGTCTGCGTGAACGTGCGCTCCGTCACGGCCTCGGGCGTCAGAGCCATGAGCCTCCACCTTCGTCCTCGGGTCGGGCTCCGCCGTCGCCGGGGAGCGGGACGACGGTAGCGGACCGGGCCGCCTGCTCCTCGGCCGGTGCGCTCAGCGGGCGGCGAGCGCGAGGCCGCCGAGGAGCGAGCGCAGCAGCCCGAGACCGAGGAAGAGGACGATGAAGGCGAGGTCGAGCTGCACCTGGCCGATGCGGATCGGCTTGATGACCCGGCGCAGCGCGCGCAGCGGCGGGTCGGTCAGGGAGTAGACGCCCTCGGCCAGCACGAGCACGGGCCCCGTGGGACGCCAGTCGCGCGAGAAGACCTGGACCCAGTCGAAGACGAGGCGGCCGAGCAGGACGACGATGTAGAGGAGGACGACGAGCGAGAGCAGCTCGAGGACGACGGACACGGAGCCCCTAGCTCTGGTTGAAGAACGAGCTGGACGTGCCCGTCCGCTGCGGGCTCGCCTGCTCGGCGGTGACCTCGACGTGCGCCGGGGAGAGCAGGAAGACCTTGCTCGTGACCCGCTCGATGGAGCCCCGCAGCCCGAAGACGAGCCCGGCGGAGAAGTCGACGAGGCGCTTGGCGTCCGCGTCGTCCATGTCGGTGAGGTTCATGATGACCGGCACCGACTCGCGGAAGCTCTCACCGATGGCCTTCGCCTCGTTGTAGCTGCGCGGGTGGATGGTCGTGATGCGGCTGAGGTCGCCCCCCAGCGGCTCGGGCACGACGCGTGACATGGAGCGCTCCCGGGTGATCGGCGTGACGGCGGCCCGGTGCTCGGGCCTCTGCTCGGCCCGGGACTCGCCCCGGGGCTCGGGGTCGGCGGGGCGGTCGGCGGAGCGGTGCGCCCCGCCGCGGCGCTCGTCGGCGTCGCGGCGCTCCTCGCCGTCGTAGCCGTCGAGCTCGTCCTCGCGGGGGTCCTCCTCCGCCAGGCCGAGGTAGACCATCGTCCTGCGCAGCGCGCCTGCCATGCCACTCCCTCGCCGTCCGCCGTGCGGTGCCCGCGGGCTCCCGCCCGTCCTCGCCGTCCGGCGCCGGGCCCCCTGCGGGCCGCGCCTCGGGGCGAGACGCTACCGGAGCGGCGGACGGCCGCCGAGGACGGCGCGCCCGACACGCAGGTGCGTCGCGCCCGCCGCGACGGCCTCCTCGAGGTCCTCGCTCATGCCGGCCGACAGGACGTCGGCGCCCGGGTGGTCGGCCCGCACCCGCGCCGCGAGGGCCGCCAGGGCGGCGAAGGCGGCCGCCGGGTCGGCCTCGCGGGGGGCGACGGCCATGAGGCCCGCGAG
>NZ_JABEMA010000477.1 GCF_013004605.1 Pseudokineococcus marinus | reverse complement strand
GGGGGCGCGCCCCGGCCGCCGAGGGCGCGGGCGCTGCGCTCCTCGTCGCGGGCGACGGCGAGCAGCTCCGGGTTGACCGCGGGGCGCACGTCCCCGGCCTCGGCGGCCTCGACCGACCCGCCGGCGACCGCCTGGTCGGCCTCGCCGACGAAGAGGTCGAGCATCCCCGCCCGGCCGGTGAGGACGTGCTGCCACAGCGGGACGGGCCGCACCTCGGAGACGACGACCTCGGTGCCGCCGCGGACCGTGTCGAGCCAGGCGCCGAACTCCTCGGCGTTGCTCACCGTCGCCGACAGCGAGGCGATGAGGACGTCCTGCGGCAGGTGGAGGATGACCTCCTCCCACACCGGGCCCCGGAAGCGGTCGGCGAGGTAGTGGACCTCGTCCATGACGACGTAACCGAGCCCGCGCAGGGCGTCCGAGCGCGCGTAGAGCATGTTGCGCAGCACCTCGGTCGTCATGACGACGACCGGGGCGTCGCCGTTGACGACGACGTCGCCCGTCAGCAGGCCGACCTTGTCGGCGCCGTGGCGCTCGACGAGCTCGGCGTGCTTCTGGTTGCTCAGCGCCTTGATCGGGGTCGTGTAGAAGGCCTTGCGGCCGGTGGCGAGGGCGAGGTGGACGGCGAACTCGCCCACGACCGTCTTGCCCGCGCCCGTCGGTGCGGCGACGAGGACGCCGCGGCCCGCCTCCAGCGCGCGGCACCCGCGGACCTGGAAGTCGTCGAGCCGGAACGGCAGCGAGTCGCGGAAGCGGGCCAGCTCCGAGCCGTACCCGTCGCCGTAGGAGTCCGTCGGCTCCGCCGCGGCGCCGCCCGCGCTGCTCGCCCCCGCACTGCTCGCCCCGGCGCGCTCACGACGGGCCCGGGCTGCGGCGAAGCGCGCGGCGGGCGGCAGCTCCTCGACGTCGGCGTCCACGCCCCCCGCGCCTCCCGGGAGCGCCCCTGCGGCGGAGCCCCTGCGAGACCCGCCCGTGCGCTGTCGTCGCGACGGCATGCCGTCCAGCCTAGGCGAGGACCCGCAGCCCCCTCGGGCGCACCCGCACGGCGAGGGGCAGCGTGCCGAGCCGCTCCCCGTCGCCGTAGACCGGCAGGCCGGTGACCGAGCGCTCCTCGCCCCTGCGGTGCTCGTCCTCCCGGTGCTCGTCCCCCCGGTGCTCGTGTCCCCGGTCCTCCTCCACCACGGCCACCTCGACGCTGCGCGCCCGCCGGACGCTCACCGCCGGGTGGTCGACGTGGGTGCCGGAGAAGACCCGGGGGAAGACGCGGGCGATCTCCCAGGCGGGCAGCGGGTCGACGACGACGAGGTCGAGGTGCCCGTCCCCCGCGTCCGCGTCGGGGGCGATGCGCATGCCGCCGCCGAAGCTCGAGGTGTTGGCCATCGCCACGAGCAGGGCGTCGCGCGTCTCGGGCACCCCGTCGACGACGAGGCGGTACGTCGTGCGGGGCCGCACGGGCAGCTCGCGCGCCACGGCGAGGACGTAGCGGGCGCGCCCGCGGGGCCAGCGCCAGCCGTTGGCGCGCTCGTTGACGAGGGCGTCGAAGCCGGCGGAGACGACGCCGAGGACGACGCGCTCGCGGTCGCCGCCGTCCGGCGGCCGGGGCGAGCCGTTGCGCTCGGGCGAGCCCGTCCCGTCCCCGCCCGCCACGGCGAGGACGTCGACGCCGCGGGTGCGGCCCGCGCG
>NZ_JABEMA010000476.1 GCF_013004605.1 Pseudokineococcus marinus | reverse complement strand
GTGAAGCGGGCCGCGAGCGGGCGCACGCGGATGCGGGCGTCACCGAGGGCGGCGCCGGCGAGGACGGCGTCGAGCCCCCGCAGCACCGGCTCGTCGCTGCGCTGGTTGGTGGCGAGGGTCCGCAGGTCCGAGGCCGCGTCGCGGGCGTCCAGGTAGGCGCGCACGTCCGCCCCGCGGAAGCCGTAGACCGCCTGCTTCGGGTCGCCGACGAGGACGAGGGCCCGCGCGACGCCTCCGCCCGCCGCCCCCGCGGCGACCGCCGCCGGCGCGTCGTGGAACGCCGCGCGCAGCACCCGCCACTGCACGGGGTCGGTGTCCTGGAACTCGTCCACGAGGACGACGCGGTGCAGCGCCCGCAGGCGCTCCCGGGCTCGCGGACCGCCGCTCGCGTCCTCGAGGACGTGCGCCAGGCGCAGCAGGAGGTCGTCGTAGCCCATCTGCCCGGCCGCGCGGAGCCGGCGCTGCACCTCCGCGCGGACGGCGCGGCCCACGCGGGCGCGCAGCGCGGGCAGCGCGGGGACGTCGTGGTCGCCGTCCCGCGGCAGCAGGTCGGTGGCCGGGTCGAGCGCGCTGACCCGCGCGAGGTCGCGGAAGTCCGCGGGGGACAGGGCCGGCTCCTCGGCGCCCGGCACGGCCCACCGGCGCAGGTAGAGGTCGTGCGCCACCTCGTCGACGACGTCGCGCACGTCCTCGACGAGCTGGGTCCGCGCGTCGTGGTCGGCGCCCGCGCCGAGCGTGAGGAGCACCCGCTGGCAGAAGCCGTGCGTCGTCGTCACGGTGGCCGCGTCGAAGGACGCCAGAGCGTCGGCCAGCCGGCGTCGGCGGAGCGCCACGTCGTCGGCGCCTCCGCGGCGCAGCAGCGCGAGCAGCTCGTCGGGCTCCTCCTCCGGCGGGACGTCGCGGGCCAGGGCGTCGCGGGCCTCGACGAGGCGGGCGCGCACCCGCTCGCGCAGCTCGCGGGTGGACTCGCGGCTGAAGGTCATGACGAGCAGCTGCTCGACCGGCAGGCCCGCCTCGGCGACGTAGCGGGCGACGAGCGCGGCGATGGTCCAGGTCTTGCCCGTGCCCGCGCTCGCCTCCAGCAGGGTCGTGCCGCGGGGCAGCGGGTCCTCGAGCCGGAAGGCGCGGGGCTCGTCGACCGGGGCGTCGTCCTCCGGGGTGTCGGCGACCGAGGCCACGTCGAGAGGGGCCACGTCGAGAGGGGCGTCGGCGACCGGGGGCACGGCGGGCCCGTCGCCCGCGGCGTCCGGCGACGGCGCGCTCACGCCGCGGCCCCCGTCCCGCCGGCCTCGGCGTCGAGCAGCCGGTCCCACACGCGGCGCGCCAGCGCGCCGAGGCGCGTCGGCTCGTCGCGCGCCCAGCCCGCGCCGCGCTCGGCGTCCTTCGTCGGGAACCACAGCTCGGCCGACGGCAGCTCGCGGCCGTGGAGCAGCAGGTGCTCGGGGTCGGCCGCCTCGCCCGGGAAGCGGTCGGAGTCCCACCTCCGCGCGGCGGCGTCCTGGGCGGCGAGCACGCTGCCGCCCCCGCGGCGGCGCGACGCGTAGGCCTCGGCGGTCTTGATCGGGAGCGGCAGCGGCTCGTCGAGGCCCGCGCGGTGCAGGGCGACGAGCTCGGCGAGGGCCGTCCGCGCGTCGTCGACGCCCAGGGGGCCGAGGACGCTG
>NZ_JABEMA010000475.1 GCF_013004605.1 Pseudokineococcus marinus | reverse complement strand
GACGACCTGCGCCGCGCCCTCGCCCGGCGCCATCCCGCCCTCGCGCCCGTGCTCGAGGTGGCCACCGTGCTCGTCGGCGAGGTCGCCGCCGGGCCGCACGACCCGGTCGTCGTCGGCCCGCAGCTCGCGGGGGCCCCGCTGCCCGTCGTCGACGTGCTGCCGCCCTTCGCCGGTGGCTGAGGCACCGGCCGGGCGCGCCCTCGGGCAGCTCGTCGAGGTCGTCGTCGTCGCGGCCGACGACCCCCGGCACCGCGCCCTCGTGCGCGACGCGGAGGTCGAGCTGCAGCGGCGCTACGGGGAGGGGTCGCTCGAGCCGCCCGAGGGTGCCTCGCACCCGGACCCGGCCGACGTCGTCCACCTGCTCGCGGTGGCGGGAGACGTGGCGCTGGGCTGCGCCGTCGTCGCGCCGCTGCCCGTGGTGGGCCCGGGCGTCGGCGAGGTCAAGCGCCTCTTCGTCCCCGCCACGGCCCGGCGCCGCGGGGTCGCCACGGCGCTGCTGCGCGCGGCGGAGGACGCCGCGCGCGGCCGCGGGCTGCACGCGCTGCACCTCGTGACGGGCACCCTGCAGCCGGAGGCGATCGCCCTCTACGAGCGGGAGGGGTGGTCGGCCGTCACCCCGTACGCCTGGGCCGACGACCCGATGACGCGGACCTTCGGCAAGACCCTCACCGCCGCACCGGGCTGACGCGCGGGGCGGAGGCGGTGGACGGGGCGGTCGTCCCGGCGCTCAGGGCATGCCCACCCACTCGGCTCCCCCGTCGGCGAGCACCTGGCGCTTCCACACCGGCAGGCGCGCCTTGACCTCCTCGACCACCTCCTCGCAGGCGGCGAAGGCCTCGCGCCGGTGCGCGGCGGCCACCGCGACGGCGAAGGCGACGTCACCGACCTCCAGCGCGCCGGTGCGGTGGCTGACGGCGAGGGCGTCGACGGGGTGGGCGGCGAGCACCTCGCGAGCCACCTCCTCGACGACGCGGCCCGCGCTCGGGTGGGCCGAGTACTCCAGGCGCGTGACGCGGGCGCCGTGGTCGTGGTCGCGCACGACGCCCCCGAAGGTGACGACGGCGCCCGCGGCGGGGTCCTCGACGGCGGCCGCGTGCTCGGCGACGGACAGCACGTCCTCGGTGACGACCGCCCGGGCCAGGCGCCGCGCGGGCGGCGCGACCCGCGAGGAGTCCCGCGGCGCCCTGGCGCCGCCAGCGGCCCGAGGGTCGCCGGCCGGCGGCCCTGTGACGTCAGCGGCGACGTCGGCGGTGGTGGTGACGGAGCCGGCGGCGGGGGTCTCGGGCGTGCTCACTCCCCCACGGTAGGCGCGGGGCGGCGGCCGACCGGACCCCGCCGTCGACCGTGGCCCGGCCCCGCCTAGGCCCGACCGGTGGGAGAAACGCTCAGCGGCCGCCGAGCGCAGCCGCCTCGAGGCCGTGGACGACGAGGGGCCACCACGGCGGGGCCCCGCACGCGCGGCCGGCGTCCGTCGCCGCGACGAGGCGCGCCTCGTCGCCGTCGGCCAGGACGACGTCGTCCGGGGTCCCGCCGACGAGGGCGATGTGGCGCCACCGCGAGGCCGGGGCGCGGCGCCCGTCGGCCGCCACGGGCCGGTGCCGGGAGAAGCCGAGCGGACGCCCGCCGACGACGACCGGCAGCGCCCAC
>NZ_JABEMA010000474.1 GCF_013004605.1 Pseudokineococcus marinus | reverse complement strand
CGGGCCCTCGGCACCCTCGTCGCGGCGCTCGTCGTCGGCGCCGTCGGCCGTGTCGCCGCGCTGCGCCGCCGCGCCACCCCGCTCGCCGTCGTCGTGCCCGGCACGATCATGCTGCTGCCGGGGCTGACGATCTACACCGCGCTCGTCGAGCTCACCGGCGGCACGGTCATCTCCGGGCTCGTGCTGCTCGGCCAGGCGGGGGCGATCGCCCTCGCCATCGGAGCCGGCGCCTCGCTCGGGGACTCGGTGGCCGCGCCCGTCGAGCGGGGCCTGGACCAGGCCTCCCGGCGCCGCCGCGAGACGCCGCTGCGCAGCTGAGCGCCCCCGCTCACGCCGGGCCGCGCTCCTGCCCGTCGACCTGGACGCCGCCCTCGTCCTCGCCGTCCCGCTGCTCCTCGTCCCGCTGGTCCCCCTCCCGCGGCAGCCCCAGGTCGTCGTGGTGGGTCAGCGGGGTGACGGGCGCCGCGGACAGGCGGGCGGCCTGGGCCACCTCGAAGCCGCCGATCGGCACGGTGAAGAGCTGCAGGGCGATGGCCACGAGCAGCGTCAGCACGGAGCCGGCGGTCGGGGCGAGCACGACGCCGCCGAGGAGCACGACCACGAGCCCCAGGGCGGCGGCCTTGGTCGCGGCGTTGGTGCGCGCGTACACGTCCGGCAGGCGCACCAGCCCGAGCGCCGCCGTGCCGACGAGCAGCGAGCCCACGAGCAGCAGGCCCTGGCCGACGACGTCGACGACCGCCGCCGCGCTCACCGCCCCCTCCCGGCGACGAGCCGCGCGAGCACCACCGTGGTGAGGAAGCCGACGAGCGTCGCGACGAGCACGAGGTCGAGCAGCGCCGGCGTCCGCAGGCGCACGGCCAGCAGCGCCGTCGCGCAGACGACGACGACGAAGCCCAGGTCGACGGCGAGGACGCGGTCGGCGTCCGAGGGGCCCACGACCACGCGCCACGCGCACACCCCGAGGGACAGGGCCATCACCCCGAGGGCGACCTCGACGACCATCAGACCTCCTCCTCGTCCGTCCGCGCCGGGACGGTGCCGTGCGGCGGGGGCGGGGGCACCGCGCCCGGGTCGGCCCGCAGGGCCCGCAGCAGCCGGGTCTCCAGCTCGCGCAGCTCCGCCAGCGCCTCCGCCACGTCCGGGGCGTGCATGACGTGGGCGGCCACGACGACGTCGCCCCCGCCGTCACCGGACCCGTCCCCGTCCCCGTCCTCTGCTCCGTCCGGGGTCCCGTCCGGGGTCCCGTCCGGGGTCCCGTCCGGGGTCCCGTCCGGGGTCCCGTCCCGGGGACGACGCCGCCCGTCGTGGCTGCTGACGACGAGCGTGCCGGGGGTGAGCCCGACGAGCGCGATGTAGGAGGCCACCTCGACGTCGGTGCGGCAGCGCAGGACGAGCTCGAGCACGACCGGCGCGACGCCGGTGCGGGGCGTGAGCACCTCGCGCAGCACGACGAGGTTGGCCGCGAGGAAGCGCCCGACGTACCAGCCCGCGAAGGCGACCAGGCGGCCGGCGTGCCCGACGGCGCCGACAGGACCCTGGCCCCGCCTCCCCCCGTCGCGGCTCACGGCGCGCGCCTCGTGACGGCGGCCAGCCAGGCGGAGGGGTCCGCGAGCCCGCGGGCCGCCGCGTCGCCGACCGCGAGCAGGG
>NZ_JABEMA010000473.1 GCF_013004605.1 Pseudokineococcus marinus | reverse complement strand
GGTGCGGCGTCGACGGCGCCGCCCGGCTCGGCCTCGTGCGGCGGACCGACGACGGGCTCGTGGCGCCGCTCGTCGAGCTGCGGCCCTACGCCGCCGTGGACGCCCGCGGCCCGGCCGACTGGTGGGTGGCCTCCGACCTCGGCGAGATGGCGGTGCCCGGCCCCCTGCGCACCGACCACGTCCTCGGCATCGGCGGCGCCTCGACGACGCTGGCCCGCGCGACCGTCCGCGGTGAGGTCGGCCGCGCCCTCGACCTCGGCACCGGCTGCGGCGTCCAGGCCCTGCACCTGCGCCGGCACGCCCGCGAGGTCGTGGCCACCGACGTCTCGTCGCGGGCGCTGCGCCTGGCGGCCCTCACCCTCGCGCTCGACGACGCCGCCCCCGGCCCCGGGGGCGACCCGTCGGCGGCGGGCCGGCGCGCCCCCGTCGACCTGCGCCGCGGCAGCCTGCTCGAGCCGGTGGCGGGAGAGGAGTTCGACCTCGTCGTCTCCAACCCGCCGTTCGTCATCACCCCGCGCGGCGCGGGCGTGCCGACCTACGACTACCGCGACGGCGGAGCGGTGGGCGACGCGCTCGTCCAGCACCTCGTCGAGCACGTCGGCGAGGTGCTCGCGCCGGGGGGCACCGCCCAGCTCCTCGGCAACTGGGAGCACCGCGACGGCGAGCCGTGGCGGGAGCGCGTCGGCGCGTGGCTCGACGCGAGCGGGCTGGACGGGTGGGTCGTCCAGCGGGAGGTGCTCGACCCGGCCGCCTACGCCGAGACGTGGGTGCGCGACGGCGGCCAGCCGCCCGGGCCCGCGTTCGACGCGCTCGTCGGCGCCTGGCTCGACGACCTGGCCGCCCGCCGCGTGGAGGCGGTCGGGCTCGGGATGCTCGTCCTGCGGCGCCCCCGCACGGGCGCAGGGGGCCGCCTGCGCCGCCTCGAGGAGGTCGCCGGCCCCGCCGCCGGGCCGCTGGGCGCCCACGTCGCCGACGTCCTCGCCGCCGCCGACCTCCTCGCCGACCTCGACGACGCCGGGCTCGCGTCGCGGCGCCTGCGGGTGGCCGACGACGTCACCGAGGAACGGCACGCCAGGCCGGGCGCCGAGCACCCCGAGGTCGTCCTGCTGCGCCAGGGCGGCGGGTTCGGGCGGGTCGTGCGCGTGGGCACCGCCGTCGCGGGCGTCGTCGGGGCGTGCGACGGCGAGCTGCCGCTCGGCACGCTCGTGGGCGCCGTCGCGGCGCTGCTCGAGCGCCCGGCCGAGGAGGTCGCCGCGGAGGTGCTGCCGGCCGTCCGCGGCCTCCTGGGCGACGGCCTGCTCCGCGTCGCCGACGACGGGGACGACGACGGTGACGACGACGGGGGCGCCCCGTGAGCGCCGGCGCCCGCGAGCGCGACGAGCGGGGACGCCCCCAGAACGCGCGACCGCGTGACGAGCTCGGCCGCCCCCTGCCCCGCGGCGCGGCGGGGGTGCCCCGCGTGCCCGAGGACCTCGTGCTGCCGCCGCCCGAGGCACTGGTGGAGGCGCAGCGCCTGCTCGACGCGGGCATGCCCTTCCACGCCCACGAGGTGCTCGAGGGCGTGTGGAAGTCCTGCCCCGAGGACGAGCGCGACCTCTGGCAGGGGCTCGCCCAGCTCGCCGTCGGGCTCACCCACCACCTGCGCGGGCGCCCGCGCGGCGCCGCGGTGCTGCTCGAGCGCGGTCGCGGGCGCGTCGC
>NZ_JABEMA010000472.1 GCF_013004605.1 Pseudokineococcus marinus | reverse complement strand
GGCGGCGCCCAGGCGGCCACACCGGCCGACGCCGGGCGCCCGGGGTCGCGCACCACGGGCGACAGGACGAGCGCGAGCTCGGCGGGCGGTGCCGCCAGGGCCACGGCGAACTCGTCGCCGCCCACGCGGGCGAGAAGGGCCGACCGCGGGAGCACGGCGCGCCACCGGGCCGCCGTCGCCCGCAGCAGCTCGTCGCCGGCGTCGTGCCCCGAGGCGTCGTTGACGGCCTTGAAGCCGTCCAGGTCGACGAGCGCCACGGACAGCGGCCCGCCGGAGCGGCCCGCGGCCAGCGCCAGCCGCTCGAGGGCGTCGTCGAGGCCTCGCCGGTTCGGCAGCCCGGTGAGGCCGTCGACGCTCGCGCTGGAGGCGCGGCGCGCGAGGACGCCGACGACGAGGGCGACGGCCACGAGGACGAGGTCGAGGGCCAGGGCGCCGAGCAGCCCGACACCGCCGTGCACGAGGAGGGCCGCCGTCGTGGTCACCAGGCACGCGGAGAGGTGGACGAGGGCGTGCAGACGGGCGAAGAAGACCCCGGTGTCGACGGCGACGAAGACGGACACCGCGGCGACCAGGACCGCGCTGCGGGGGTCGGGGGTCACGAGGACCGCCGTGCCGATGAGACCGGTGGCCGCAGCGGCGAGCAGGTGCGTGGCGAGGCGCGGCAGGTGCGCGCGGCGCGCGGCCACGAGCGCGCCGACGACGAGGGCCGACGCGCCCAGGGCCGTCAGCACCGGGCGCCCGGGCGCCCCGGTGGGGCCGGCCGCCGCCACGAGGAGCGCGACGAGCCCACCAGCGACGTAGAAGACGCCGAAGGCGGCGCCCACCGCCCGCGGCGTCGCCACCTCCGGCACCCGCCGCCACTCCTCCACGTCACCTTCATCGGCCGGGGAGGACCGGAGGCGCAGGGGCGTCACCCGGACGCCGGGCGTGCGAGGGTGGCGCCGTGGACGCCACCTCGGCCGCGGGCGGCGGCGGGCTCGCCGTCGCGGTCGCCGTCGTCTTCCTCCTGTTGGGCGTCGCGCTCGTCGCCGCCGGCGTGCTCGGCGTGCGGCGGGCGGTGGCCGCCCGCCGTCGGGGGGCGGCCCTGCGCGACCGGGGGGTGCGGGCGCGCGGCACGGTCGTCGACCTGCAGATCAACACCCGCGGGCGCGGCCCCGAGGCGAGGACCACCTACCGCCCGGTCGTCACCTTCACGACGGCCGACGGCGCGGAGGTCACCACCGTGGCCGGCCCGGACGCGACGGCCGCCTGGGTCGAGCGCACCCCCGTGGTCGTCCGGCACGACCCGGCCGACCCCGAGCACGCCGAGGTGCTCGAGCCGGTCCCCGGCGTGGCGCTCGGCACCTCGACGGCGGCTCCCCTGGCCGTCGGCCTCCTGCTCGCCGTCGTCGGCCTCGTCGTCGGGGCGACGGCGCTGGCCGGCCTCGTCACCTGAGCCCTCGTCACCTGAGCCCCCGCGCGGCTGCGCCGGACGGGTGAGCCGCGGCTGCGCCGGACGGGTGAGCCGCGGCCGTCGGCAGGGCGACGCGGCCCGTCCGCGGGCCACGCTGGGGCGTGCCGCCCGTCAGCCCGCTCGCCCTGCGCGCAGGGACCGGGGCGCCACGAGCAGCCGCGAGAAGGTCGTGCGGGGCGCGTACCCCGAGAGCTGGTTGAAGAGCTTGGTGACGTCCTCCCCGACGGTCTCGTCGGCGGTGAGCAGGCCCATGT
>NZ_JABEMA010000471.1 GCF_013004605.1 Pseudokineococcus marinus | reverse complement strand
ATGGCCGACCTGGCGCACCAGGACTTCGTCGTCAAGGGCGAGACCCTCGCCGACATCGAGGAGGCCCACGCGAC
Source organism: Pseudokineococcus marinus (assembly GCF_013004605.1). Taxonomy (GTDB): domain Bacteria; phylum Actinomycetota; class Actinomycetes; order Actinomycetales; family Quadrisphaeraceae; genus Pseudokineococcus; species Pseudokineococcus marinus. Next base: position 1,633 of record NZ_JABEMA010000471.1, on the reverse strand, counting down.
CGGCCGGATCGCGCACGTCTTCGCCCTCGAGGCGGCGACGATGATCGAGAACGAGGTCGACCGGCTCGACGTCCTCTACGGCTTCGGCGTCCGGCAGATGGGCATCGCCTACTCCGAGGCCAACACGCTCGGCAGCGGGCTCAAGGAGCGCGGCGACGGCGGCCTCACGTACTTCGGCGACCGCGCCGTCGACCGCATGAACAAGCTCGGCATCGCCATCGACGTCTCCCACTCCGGCGACCGCACGAGCCTCGACACCATCGAGCGCTCCCGCGTCCCCGTCTTCATCACCCACGCCGGGGCCCGCAGCGTGTGGCCGACCAACCGCATGAAGCCCGACGAGGTCATCCGCGCGTGCGCCGAGCGGGGCGGCGTCATCGGCATCGAGGCGGCGCCGCACACGACGCTGTCCGAGGCGCACCCGCGCCACAGCCTCGAGTCGGTCATGGACCACTTCACCTACTGCGTGGACCTCGTCGGCATCGACCACGTGAGCTTCGGCCCGGACACCCTCTTCGGCGACCACGTCGGCCTGCACGACGCCTTCACCGCCAACCTCTCCATCAGCCAGGCGCACGGCCACGTCGACCACCCGCGCGTGGAGTACGTCGACGGGCTCGAGAACCCGGCCGAGGGCATGGGCAACATCATCGGCTGGCTGGTCCAGCACGGGTACTCCGACGACGAGGTCCGCAAGGTCGTCGGCGGCAACACCCTGCGCGTCCTCGAGCAGGTGTGGGCGTGAGCCGCGGATCGCGGGCGGCCGCGGCGGTCGTCGCCGCCGCCGCGCTCGCCCTCACCGCGTGCGCCCCGAGCGCCCCCGAGGACGAGGCGTCGGGCGAGGGCGGCGCCACCGGCTCCGGCGTCGGCCCGCTGGTCGTCGCCACGACGACCGACGTCGTCAACTTCAACCCCCTCATCGGCAACAGCCGCACGGACTCGTGGGTGACCGACCTCATGTACCCGCGGCTGCTCCACATCGACGAGGACGGGGAGAAGGAGGCGGCGCTCGCCACCGACTGGGGCTACTCCGACGACCTGACGGGCTACTTCGAGATCCGCGACGACATGTCGTGGAGCGACGGCGAGCCGATCACGGCCGAGGACGTCGCCTGGACGCTGCAGAGCGTCCTCGACGACCAGCCCGCCGGCACGCTGCTCGGGCAGATGGGCGCCGTCGAGTCCGTCGAGGCCGTCAGCGACACCCGCGTCGAGCTGCACCTGTCGGAGCCGGACGCCGTCGTCGTGCCCGAGGTCGGGTTCTGGGCGGTCGTCGTGCCGCAGCACGTCTTCGAGCCCGAGGGCAGCCTCGCCGACTTCGCCAACGACGCCCCGCAGGCCGACGGCTCCTGGGTCAGCGCCGGCCCGTACGCCCTCACCGAGGTCCAGCGCGGGCAGAGCTACACGATGGAGCGGGTCGAGGACTACCCGCTGGCCGACGACGGCGCCCCGAACGCCTCGGAGGTCGTCTTCCGCGTGTACCCGGACGTCAACACCGAGCTCCTGGCGCTCGAGAGCGGCGAGGTCGACCTCGTGGCCAACGCGCTGCCGCCCTCGCAGGTCGAGCGGCTGCGGTCCGCGGACGGCATCGAGGTCGCCGAGGTGCCCGGGCTGGGCTACGCCCACCTCGTCT
>NZ_JABEMA010000470.1 GCF_013004605.1 Pseudokineococcus marinus | reverse complement strand
CTGCGCGGCCCCCTCCTGCCGGCGGCGCTGCCGGCGTCCCGCACCCGCAGCGAGCGCTTCGACGACCTCGTCCTCGACGCCGTCGAGGACGTCGAGCAGGTGCTCGACGCGCCGCTGCAGGAGATCGAGTTCGCCGTCGAGGACGTGCCGCCCGCCCCCACCGGCGCGGACGACGACGCCGTGCCCCTCGGCCGCTTCTCCGCCGCCGACCGCGGACGGCCCGCGCGCGTCGTCGTCTACCGGCGCCCCGTGGAGACGCGCGCGAGCGAGGCCGGCGACCTCGAGGACCTCGTGCACCACGTCGTCGTCGAGCAGATCGCCCACGCCCTCGGCACCGAGCCCGAGCGCCTCGACCCGCACTACCGGGACGACTGAGGGCGGAGCACAGGCCGGCGGCGCACACCCCGGCCGCCGCCCGCTCCCCGGCCAGCTGCGGCTAGGGCCAGCGGCCGGGAGCCGCGACGAGCACCGGGGTGCTCCCTGCGGCGGCCGGCACCGCCGAGGGCACCGCCACGGCGACGGCCCCCGCGGGCGCGCCGGCGGACAGCACCAGCGCGGCGTGGACACCGCCCGAGGGCCCGTCCTCGCCGCCGTCGGCGGCCGTCGTCGCACCGGGGGCGTCCACATCCGTGACGAGCAGCCCGGCCGCTCCGTCGAGCAGGCTCGCGGGCGCCCGGGCCGTCGCGCGCGGCGCGAGGTCGACCTCCACGGCGTCGGCGCGGGCGCCGTCCGGCGCCACAGCCGCCAGCGACAGGGTCGCCAGCTCCTCGGAGGCGTTGGTGAGGAGGACCGCGGAGGTGAGCCCCGCGGCGGCGGCGGGCAGCGCCAGCGCCGCCCCGACGGACAGCGGGTCGGTGGCGGGCGCCACCGCGAGGTCGGCGGGCCCGGCCTCCTGGGCGCCCGACAGGCGCTCGAGGACGACGGACGCCACGACCGGCACGTCCGAGCGGATCGCGACGGCCGCCGACCCGGCGGGCAGCCCGCCCAGCGGCACGTCCACGACGGTGCCCGCGGGCACGGCCGCCCCGGCCGAGAGGTCCGCGGCCACCTCGGCGCCCGCGTCGTCCGCCAGGACGTCCCACTCGACGTCGGCGGGCTCGGACCCCGGGACGGCGAGCCGCAGCACCGCCGTGCTGCGGCCCTCGGTCGCCACCCCCGGCACCACCTGGGCGAGCGCGGGGGCCGCCGCGGGGGCGACGACCTCGACGCCGCGCGGCACGAGCCCCGCGAGCCGGGTCACGACGAGGGAGGGCGCCACCGAGCCCCCCGTGCTCGTCACGTGCACCGCCAGGGCCTCGGCCCCGCTGACGAGGCCCTCCACGAGCAGCTCGGTCCGCTGACCCGCCGGCACGGTGACGCCCTGGCCCGCAGCGGGCTGCTCGACGCCGTCCTCGGTGAGCACCTCGACGCCCACCTCGGCGGCCGTCGACCCGGTGTTCACGAGGACCAGACGCGTGCTCGCGCCCGCGTCGGTGGCCCCGCCCAGGAGCCAGGCGTCCGACGTCGGCGCCGGGCAGGTCGCCGCCGCCACGCCCTGCAGGTCGCCGTCGGGCGTCACCGTCGTCGCGAGGGCCGCCAGGGAGGGCGCGGCCTCGCCCGCGACACCGGTGGCCGAGACGGCGGCCGCGCCGCCCGAGCCGGCCGCGGCGACGGTCCCGTCCACCG
>NZ_JABEMA010000047.1 GCF_013004605.1 Pseudokineococcus marinus | reverse complement strand
TGCCCGTGCCGCAGCAGCAGGTGGTGCGGCTCGACGCGAGCGGCCGGCGCCGCTACCTCGACGTCCTGTGGGAGCTGGACGACGGGCGGTGCGTGCTGCTCGAGGTGGACGGCGTCGGGCACGTCGACGGCGACGACGTCCCCGGAGGCCAGCTGACGGCCCCGGCGCACCTCGACCTCGCCGTTGACGCGCACGACGCCCGCCGCGAGCGCCTCCTTGGCGTCGGCGCCCGTGTCGACGAGCGAGGCGAGCTTGAGGAGCTGGCCCAGCCGGATCCCGCCCTCGACCGGCACGACCGCCGGCTCGGGGCCCCCGGCGTCGCCGCTAGCGGTGCCGGCGTCGGGCGTGCTGGCGTCGGGCGTGCTGGCGTCGGCGTCGTCCACGGCCGCCATCCTGCCGCCCCGACGGCGGCGCCCGCCCGTCCGTCGAGGCGGAAGGGACGCCGGGGCGGTGGCGTTCCGCGGAGGTGCTCGACGTCCCGCTGTCCCTGCTCGACCGCGCCCGCACGCGCACCGGCGAGCCCGACGCCCTCGCCCTGACGGGGGTCGTCGAACGGGCACGGCGCTCCGAGGCGCTGGGGCTGCGCCGCTCCTGGGTGGCGGAGCACCACGCCGTCCCGGGCGTCGCCGGCTCCGCACCGGCGGTGCTCGCCGGCGCGGTGCTCGCCGCGACGGCGCACCTGCGGGTGGGCTCGGGCGGCGTCATGCTGCCCAACCACGCGCCCCTCGTCGTCGCCGAGCAGTTCGCCACGCTGGCGGCGCTGCACCCCGGGCGGGTGGACCTCGGCGTCGGGCGCTCCCCGGGCTTCACCGCCCCGGTGCGGCGCGCGCTGCGGCGCGAGGGCGTCGCGGCGGACGACGACGCCTTCGAACGCGACCTCGAGGACCTGCGGACCCACCTCGACGGCACCGCGGAGGTCACCGCGCGGCCGCAGGGCACCGACGTGCCGCTGCTCGTCCTCGCCACCGGGGCCGGCCTGGGCGTGGCGGCGCGGTTGGGGCTGCCCGTCGTCGTCGGGGGGCCGCTGCTGGCGCCGCTGCTGGCGGACGGGTCCGGGGACGGAGCCGCAGCGGAGGCGCTCGCCGCCCTCGCCGACTACCGCCGCGACTTCCGCCCCTCCCCGCGTCAGCCGCACCCGCTCGTCCTCGTGGCCCTCGACGTCCTCGTCGCCCACGACGCGGGCGCGGCGGCCGACCTCGCGCTCCCCGAGGCGTGGGCCATGGCCGAGGCCCGGACCCGCGGCGCCTTCCCGCCGCTCGAGCCGGTGGAGGTCCTGCGACATCGGCGACCCACCGGCTCCGAGCGCCGGCACCTGGAGGCCGCGGGGCGCACCACGGTCACCGGCGCGCCCGACGAGGTGGAGCGGGTGCTGGCGCGCCTCGTCGACGCCACCGGTGCCGAGGAGGTCATGGCGACGTCGAGCACCACCGACCGCGCCGCGCTGGCCACCTCGGACGCGCTGCTGGCCTCCCTCAGCGCGCCGGCGGTGGTGGCGGCCCGGGAGCGGGCCGCCGCCGGCCGGACCTGACGGTCAGTCGGCGCTCGACGCACAGCAGGTCCCCCTGCCCTCGCCGAGGAAGCGGATGCCGGGCAGCACCTGGTGGACGGCGGCGACCGGGCCGCAGGTCGAGGGCTCGACCGGTCCGCGCAGGTCCTCGGGAGTCGTCTCGGGCACGGGCCGCCTGACGTCCTCCCGCGGCAGCGGGCTGTCCTGCAGCACCTCGATCGGACCCAGCTCGGCGGTGTCCCGCTCGAGAGCCTCTGTGGGAGAGGCCGGTCGCGGACGTCGGCGGCGGAGCCGCGGCCGTGCACGCCCTCCGTGCCGAGCTCGTCGGCGAGGGCGTCGACGCGGGACCGGCTGCGGGACGGGGGCCCACGGAGATGCCCTCTGAGCCGGAGCGGCGGGCGACGGCGCGGCCCAGGCCACGGCCGGCGCCGATGACGGCGGTGGTGGTCATGGGCCCTGCCGACCGGCCTCCCCGGCAGCTGGTCCACCCGCCCCGTCGGGGCCGGTGAGGCAGGGCGGGTCAGGACGCCGTCGTGAGCCGGACCTCGAGGGAGTCGACGGCCTCGGCGACGAGGGGCGAGGCGGCCAGCCGGGTCTGCACGCGCTCCAGCAGGGCGTCGAGGGCGGGGCGGTCGAGGCCGGGCGCCAGCGCGAGGACGACCGCCGTCTCCGCGCGCCGTCCGCGCTCGACGACGGCGGAGGCCACCGCCGGCTCGACCTCCGCGGCGGCCCGGACGGCCGCGGCGACGTCGTCGCGCTCCCACGACGGCCGCCACGCCCGCTGCTGGGCCAGCGCCTCGAGCGCGGGGCGCGGCACGACGAAGGGCCGCTCCGCCGCCGGGTCGACGACGAGCAGCGCGCAGCCCTCGTCGGCGGCGGACAGCGCGGCGCGCTCGACCTCGCTGGGCACGGGCCGGGCCGCGGGGTCCCAGGCGCTGAGCGCGGCCGTGGAGGTGAAGACGGGCATCGCCCGGCGCCCGTCCGGGGCCTGCAGCGTGACGACGGCCATGTCGGCGCCGGTGTCGGAGGTGACGCCGGTGAGGGGCGAGGCCTCCTCCCCCGCCGCGACGGCCACCACGGGCACGAAGACGCGCGTGCCCGCGAGCGCCGCCACGACCGCCGCGGGACCCGTGGCGTCGCGGTCCGCGAGGGCGGCGACCACGCGCTCGTCGGCCGCTCCGTCGTCGCCCGCGAAGGGGCTGGGCGTGAGGGTGCGCCCAGCCCACGGGACGCCGCCGGAGTCAGCGCCCGCCCCGGGCGCCCCGTGGGCGTGGCCGTGGGCGTGGCCGGGGGCGGGCGTCGTCACGGCCGCCCGGCGACGTCGAGCGCCTCGCCGAGCGTGAACGCCTGCGCGTAGAGCGCCTTGCCGACGATGGCGCCCTCGACGCCACTGGGCACGAGGGCGCGCAGCACCCGCAGGTCCTCGAGGCTCGAGACACCGCCCGAGGCGACGACGGGACGGTCGGTGGCCGCGCACACCTGCTCCAGCAGAGCGGCGTTCGGCCCGCGCAGGGTGCCGTCCTTGGTCACGTCGGTGACGACGTAGCGGGCGCACCCGTCGGCGTCGAGCCGGGCGAGCACCTCCCAGAGGTCGCCGCCCTCCTGCGTCCAGCCCCGCGCGGCCAGCGTCGTGCCTCGGACGTCGAGGCCCACGGCGACGCGGTCGCCGTGCTCGGCGATGGCCCGGCGGGTCCACTCCGGGTCCTCGAGCGCGGCCGTGCCGAGGTTGACGCGACGGCAGCCGGTGGCGAGCGCCCGCTCGAGGGAGGCGTCGTCGCGGATGCCGCCCGACAGCTCGACGGCGACGTCGAGGCGGCCGACGACGTCCGCGAGCAGCTCGGCGTTCGAGCCGCGCCCGAAGGCGGCGTCGAGGTCGACGAGGTGGACCCACTCCGCCCCGCCCTCCTGCCACGCGAGCGCCGCCTCGAGCGGGTCGCCGTAGCCGGTCTCCGAGCCGGCCTCGCCCTGGACGAGGCGGACGGCCTGGCCGTCGGCGACGTCGACGGCGGGCAGCAGCTGCAGGCGCGGGGCCGCGCCGGGGGTCTGGTCGCTCGGCTTCTCGTCGCTGGAGGTCACCCGCTCATCCTGGCAGCCGCGCGGCGCGCGCCGACCCGTCTTCCTGGCGGGGCGGGCGCTGAGGCGGCCGAGGAGGTCGACGCCCTGCCGACGCGCGCCAGGCACGACGCGGCGACGCGGAGGACCTCGGCCACCTCTCCGCTGCTCTCACGCGGCTGCCCCAGCCGAGTACCTCCTCACGGGCGACGAGAGGATGACGGCATGGAGCCAGTCGACGGCACCTGCTCACCACGGCCGCTGACGCTCAGAGAGGAGGCCGTCCTCGTCGCGATGATCGAACGCGGCGTCACGATGGGCGACGACACCTCCGTCACTGACGCCGACCGCTCCCGCTGGCTGGCCCAGGTGCCCCGCACGCGCGCCGGCCGCCCCTGCGGATGCGGCACGTGCCCGTCCATCGGACTGACGGACACCGACGGCTCGACGCCTGAGCTGCACGACGACCGAGTCGTCCTCCAGGCCAGCACCACCGGCGCCCTGCTCCTGCTCTTCATCGACGGAGACCGGCTCAGCGAGCTCGAGCTCGCCCCGCTGAGCGACGGGACGCCCTTCAGCCAGTTCCCCGACCCCGACGGGCTCAGCTTCTTCGATTGAGCGAGACCGCCGCTCGAGCACCTCGCCGCCGGACCCCCTGAGACCGCCGTCGTCATCCGGCACAGCCGCCGGTTGATGCAGCAGGATCTGGCGGGAGCTGCACCACCCGGGCGGTGTCGTCGGGAGGGTCAGGCGCCGGCGCCTCCGTCGACGGGCAGGCTCACGCCGGTGACCATGGAGGCACGGTCGCTGAGGAGCCAGGCGGCGGCCTCGGCGACCTCTCGGGGCTGGGCCATCCGCCCCAGCGGGGTCGAGGCGGTGATGGCGTCGACGATGCCGGGCGTCGCGGCCTCCCAGTCGTCGATCATCTCGGTCGCGGTGCCACCGGGGGTGAGGCCGTTGACCCGGATGCCCTCGGCGCCCCACGTGACGGCGGCTGTCTCGGTGAGGCTGTTCAGCGCCCTCTTCATGGCGCCGTAGGCAGGCAGGTGCGGGTTCGCCCGACGGCTGCCGATGCTCGAGGTGTTGACGATCGCGCCTCCGCCGCTGCGGCGCATCAGCTCAGCCTCGGCGGTCATGGCGGTCCACTGCCCGCGGAAGTTGACGGCGTACTGCCGGTCGATGTCGTCCTCGCTGGTGGCATCCAGCGGACCGGGGCTCTGACCGGCGGCACCGTTGTTGAAGGCCCCGTCCAGGCGGCCGTGCCGCTGCTCGACCCGGTCGACGGCCGCGCGGATGCTCACCGGGTCCGCCAGGTCCATGGTCACGGCGTCGGCGACGCCCCCGCCGGCGCGGACGTCGGCGACGACGCCCTCCAGGGCGTCGGTGCTGCGGGCGGCGAGGACGACGACGGCGCCCTCCTCGGCGAACAGCCTGGCGGCGGCCGCGCCGATGCCGCGGCTGGCCCCGGTGACGAGGACGACCTTGCCCGTGAGCAGGCCGACCGGGGTCGTGTCGTGAGCGGTCGTGGTGGTGTCGGTGGTGGTCATGGGTCCACCGTCCGCGGTGGCGAGGGGCTCATCCAGGCACCAGCGGTACCAGGCTGCGCCGCAGCTCGGACCTCGGCCCGGCAGCAGACTCGGTGGCATGGACGCACTCGAGCTCGGGGCCTTCCTGCGCAGCCGCCGTGGGCGGCTGGCACCGCAGGACGTCGGCCTGCCGGCGGGGTCGCGGCGACGCACCCCGGGGCTTCGCCGGGAGGAGGTCGCCGTCCTCGCGCACATCTCGACCGAGTACTACGTCCGTCTCGAGCAGGGCCGGGCGCCGCGCCCGTCGGCCGAGGTCCTCGCCGGGATCGCCGGCGCCCTGCGCCTGAGCGACACCGAGTCCGCCCATCTGCACCTGCTCGCCGGCACCGCTCCGCTCTCGCGAGGCCTGCACCCCCGCGAGGTCCGACGAAGCATCCTCGCGATGATCGGTCGGCTGCCCCAGACAGCGGCGTTCGTGCTGTCGGCCGCCTACGAGGTGCTCGCCTGGAACAACCTGGCCGCCGCCCTCATGGAGGACTTCGGCGCCCTGGCCCCCCAGGACCGCAACCTCGCCCGCCGGGCCTTCCTCGACCCGCCCCACCCGGACGAGCCCCTCTACGGCATCGCCGACGGCGCAGACTTCCGCCAGGGCGTGGCGATGCAGCTGCGCTCAGCCCTGGCCACCTACCCCGACGACCCCGCCCTCAGCGGCCTGGTCGAGGACCTGCTCGCCGGGAGCACCGAGTTCACCCGCCTGTGGGAGCGCCACGACGTCCAGGCGCCGCCGATGCTGACGAAGACCTTCCACCACCCCTCCGTCGGGAAGGTCACCGTCGACTGCGACGCCCTCCTGCTGCCCGACCGCGACCAGCACCTCGTCCTCTACACCGCACCACAGGGCTCCAGCGACGCCCAGGCCCTCGCGCTGCTGAGCGTCCTAGGGGCCAGCACGACGGACGCGACTCGTCCCTGACCAGCGGCGCGCTTCTTCGGCGTCCCAGAAGGCGACCGCCTGCCGGTACGGCCACGGCCGCTCGGGGCCGGCACCGCCGCTACCCCGTGGCCGACCCACATCGGATCGCTGGCCGGTCAGCGTCCCGCTGACGATCGGCTACGGGACGGCTGTGCCACGGTGGAGTGCATGGCCTCATCACCACGTGCGTCCCTCGGGGCTGTCCTGGCGGTCTCCGCGCTGGCGGTCTCCGCGCTGGCGCTCCCCGGCTGCTCCGCCGGGGAAGAGGTGCCGGACGCTGACGCGGTCATCGAGATGACGACCTACCTGCAGGGACTGTCCGAGGACAACGACCTGCTCGTGCCACCAACGGTCGGCGTCGGCACCAGGGCACTGCCGACCTTCAGCACCGCCGAGGGCTACCGCTGGAGGATCCGGTGCCTGTCGGACGAGATGCCTGGGGTCTCGATCACCGACCCGCAGGCCGAAGCGGCCGACGAAGCGTTCCTCCAGCTGGAGTTCGAGCAGAACCCCTTGGACCGGCCCTGTCAACGAGGAGAGTCCAGCGGCGGGAACGGAAGCACCGGTGGGCAAGTCGAGGTCACCATCACCGCCGAGCCAGAGACTTACTGGGTCGCGGCCGTCTACGAGAGCACTGGATCGACCGAGAGCAACGCCAGCGAGCCTGGCTGAAGGGTGTGGGCCAAGGGGGCAGGGGTGTGAAGCCACGTCCACAGCACCCCGGAGCGGGCCGGTAGACGATCGTCTGCGGGATGCCGAGCGGGGCAGCAGTCGGGGGTCTCACCGTCGCGGCATGGCGATCGTGAGCGGCCCGTCGAGCCGTTGGTCGTGGGGCGCCCTCTGGCTGTGGCTGACCGCCATCGGGCTACTGGTCCTCGCAGCCGTCATGGCGCTGCCCATGGTCTTCGAGTCGAGCCCAGGGGAGAGAGCGGAGGCTGCGAAGGTCCTCTGGCCAGCGGTCGTGACCGTCACACTCGCCGGCGTGGGAGCGGCCGTCGCCGGCTCTGCGTGCCTGCGACGAGTGCCCCGCTGACCGATCGGCCGGCGGAGCGTGCCAGCAGGCGATCGCTGGCCGGTCAGCGTCCCGCTGTGGATCGGTCATCGGAGTAGTTGGACCCTTCCGGCCATGCTGACCAAGTGAACCCCCCTGCGTGGCCCTCCGCGACGGAGCTCCAGACCCATCGGCTCGTCCTCGAGCCACTGCGCGTCGCCCACGCCGAGCAGGCCGCCACCGCCTTCGCCGACCAGACCTTGCACCGCTACACCGGCGGGCACCCCGCGACCGCCGACGAGCTGCAGCAGCGCTACGCCCGCCAGGTCGTCGGCCACTCCCCCGACGGCCAGCACGGCTGGCTCAACTGGATGCTGCGCGAGCGTCGCTCCGACCAACTCGTCGGCACCCTCCAGGCCACCATCAGCCAGGCCGCTGACGGCAGCCGCAGCGCCGAGCTCGCGTGGGTCGTCGTCGACGCCCATCAAGGACAGCGTCTGGCCGCCGAGGCGGCGACAGCCGCCGCAGCCTGGATCTCCGACCAGGGCACCGCGGTCTTGGTCGCCCACGTCCACCCCGACAACGTCGCATCAGCTGCCACCGCCCACCGCCTCGGCATGACCCCGACGCCCGCTCTCGTCGACGGCGAAGTCGAGTGGCGCGGCTCACTCGCCTCGCCATCCTGCTGACGATCGCCAAGTGGGGCGCTTCAGGGCGGCGTCCCCAGCCGCGTTCTCAGTAGCCGGTTCGGCCGTCTACGGCCTCACGCAGCAGGTCCATGTGGCCCAGGTGACGGGCGTACTCCTCGATGAGGTGGACCAGGATCCAGCGCAGGTTCACCGGCTCTCCTCTGCGCAGGCCACGAACGGGAGCGTCGAGCTCGATCCAGGCCGCAGCAGCTACGCGCGTGCTGACGAGCTCCCGCTCGTACGCCGCGACGTCGGCTGCTGCGGTGGCCTCGTCGACGTCGTCGAAGTCCCCGTCCGGGCTGGTAAGGGTGCAGTAGTAGTCCGGCACGTCCTGCTCGTCGAGAAGGACCACGCGCAGCCAGTAGGCCTCGACCTCGGTCAGGTGCCGGACCACGCCCACCAGGCTCAGCGAGGACGGGGGCAGTGCGCGGCGAGCGAGCTGCTCGGCGTCGAGGTCGACAATCTTGAGCAGGACGGTCTCGCGGTACAGCTCGAGGAAGTGGTCGAGGACCTCCCGTTCCCCGCCCGTCTTGGGGCCGTCCGTGCGGGTATCGACCCGCTCGTGCACGATGACGGTCGAGCGGTGTTGGTCAGCCATGCCGATAAGGATGTCGGGGCCGGTCGTCCCTGCACCACCGACTTGCTCCTTGGCCGACGGCGGCGAGCCGACTGCCTGCCCGCATCGCGTTGCCGACCGCACCCGACGAGTCAGCTGACGACCGCTCCTTCGGTGTCCGCTCTCCATCGCTGGCCGGACAGCGTCCCGCTGTCCATCCTCATCCGGTCACCTCGCATGGACGCCACGGGTACCACCGTCACCGGCTCGTGTAGCAGTGCGCTCTCAGCTGAGGTCGGACTGTGGTGCCTGGGGGCGCCAGTAACGCACGCCGGTCGTGAAGGCGGCGCAGAGCGCTACGAGGCCGACGACGACCAGTGGGTGGACCTGCGCATCGGGCCTGAGCAGGGTCGGGACGAGCAGGATGAGGATGCTCGCGCTCACGGACAGGCCGGCGATGCACGCGACCGTGAGCGCGGTCGGGCTCGGCGACCAGCGGTCTGCTCGAGGGGCCATGCCGACCACAGTAGGGACCGAGCAGCGTGTTGGAAGTCCTGCGCCGTCCAGCAGAGAGATCTTCGGCTGCCGCGCCCGGGGGCTGCCGGATGGCCGGCTACGGCAGTTGCTGGTCGTCCTGTCGGTGCCGGACGGCGCGCGTGGCCGTCAGCAAGTCAGTACCGGACCGCTCGCGCACCAGGCGGACGGCGCGGGTGAAGTGCCCGTCGGCGAGGAGGCCGTCGACATCAGCGTCCAGCGGGGCGGGGAGCAGGAGCGCCACCTGCGGCGTCGGCGTGCGTCGCATCGCTGCCGGTAGCCATCGCATCCGGCGAGGCTAAGCCCACGGCCCGCCACCCCGTGGGTCGCGGCGTCCGGATGGCGGTCGCCTGAGCCGTCGACGCTCGATGGCGGTCCGCCTCTGGCCTCACTGCTGGCGTCTTCGCCGGTGCCCGGCGCTGGTGCAGCAACCGAGTCCCCGGTGTCCGCTGACGATCGCTGGCCGGTCAGCGTCCCGCTGACGATGGCCTACCGGACGTCGCGATCACAGGGTCCACCTGCTCGTGCAGTCGCCCCACTTCGCAAGATCACGACAAGTGACGGCTCCAGAAGGGGTCTTGCGCCCAGTCCTCCGGGATGCCCATCCCGGCGAGGTTCATCTCCGGGCGAGTACTGAGCAGGCCATGGAGGCGCCGTGCCCAGCTGCTGCGCGGAGACACCGAGTCGAGCACGGCCTGCAGGGAGACGAGCACCGGGTAGAGGCGCTTCGTCGACCTCTCGGGCAGAGCGTCGGCACCCTGCAGCCACGCGACCCTGGGGGACGTCGGGATCGCCGGGTAGACGCCGAGGCCGACGTTCCACAGCCTCCCGTGGTGGGCGCAGATGTTCCGGACGCGGACGTAGGTCGACAGCCAGGACTCGAGCACGGTCGCGGGGAGACCGATCCTCCGAGCGACGGCAGACTTGTCGGCGCGTCGACCCAGGTTGCGGTACGCAGTGTTCAGTTGACCGATCGTCAGGGTCTCGACCATCAACCAAGAAGGCGGCAGGTCGGGAGACCCGTAGGTCGTCAGGTAGTGCTCGAGCGCCGACTTGTGGACCAACGTATCTACGTCTGCGTCTGGCGTCCCGCGCAGCCTGTCGTCGCAGGTGTCTCGGACCATCTTGAGGAGGCGGTCGTGCCTGTGTCTGTCTCGGAAGTGCCCGGCGTCCACGTACCAGTGGGGGTCCATGTACGTCGTCGACATGTGGTCCGTCAGGGCTGCGCGCACGGCGACCTCGACGCGCTCCACGGCGTCCATGACCAGCAGCCGCAGCGCACGGTCGAAGACGTAGAGGTTGAGCACGTCGTCGAAGACGGCCCCCTCGCGGAACTCATGCCCAGGCCCTCCCTGCTGGAAGGGGATCGTGTACGGGGAGAGTCGGTAGTAGCCGATGTGCTGGAGGTACCTGCGCGCCCTGTCGGGCTCCGGGATGCGCAGGCCCCGGCCGGCGAGGCGGGCCACGAGCTCATCGAGGGTCAGTGGCGGCTTCTCGTAGGTCAGCTCGCCGCGGGCCCGCGGTGGTCCAGGCAACGACGCACCTCCCCGGGCAAGAAAAATCCCCCAAGTGCGCATCGTGGAGAGGCGTGGGGGATGTAGTGCGGCGAACGTAACACGACCTGCGGCTGAGCGCCCGCGTGCGACTCGGAGGACCTGGTCGCCAGACTTCGATCACCCGATAGGCCCCCGCAGGCTCCTCCGTCGCCGCGTACCCGCGTGCCACGGCACTCTCCGCGAGGCGCCGCCACCGTCGTCGCGTCGCGGGTGACGCCACCGACTGACCCGTCCCAGCAGGCGACCCTCAACCGGCGAGAGGTTGGCTCCCAGGTGCTCGAGCCAGTTGCGTCGATGGCGACGTCCCAGCAGCCCCGTCCGGAGCAGATCGTCAGACGGGTGCCTCTACTGAGACGAGGCGGGGACGTCTGTCAGCGGTCGAGCACGTACGGCACGAGGTAGAGACCGGCCCCGACGAGGGCGAGCGCCGCCAGCACCCCGGTGACCACGGCGCCGCGGCGCAGGCCCTGGCGGCCCAGCGACAGGGCGCCACCGAGGAGGAACGCGGCGAGGACGGCGAGGACCAGCCCGACGACGAGCTGGCTCACCGCGCTCCCCCGTCGCCCAGCGCCGCGACCCAGCGCCGCAGCAGGCGCTGGCCGGCGTCGCCGGACTTCTCCGGGTGGAACTGCGTGGCCGACAGGGGCCCGTCCTCGACGGCGGCGACGAAGCGGGTGCCGTGCTCGGCCCACGTGACCCCCGCCGTGGACGGCCCGCGCCACTCCTGCACGGCGAACGAGTGCACGAAGTAGTAGCGCTCGTCGGGGTCCGGGTCCTCGCCGAAGAGCACCGACCCGGCCGGCGCCTCGACGGTGTTCCACCCCATGTGCGGGACGACGGCCGCGGGCAGCCGGGCGACGTCTCCGGGCCAGAGCCCGAGCCCCTCGGCGGCGGAGGCGGGCTCGTCGGCGTGCTCCAGCCCTCGGCCGAAGAGCACCTGGAGGCCGACGCAGATCCCCAGCACGGGCCGACCGGCCGCCAGCCGCTCGGCCACCACCTCGTGACCGCCGGCGGCGCGCAGGTCCCGGGCCACCGACGCGAAGGCGCCGACGCCCGGGACGACGAGGCCGTCGGCGGCGAGCGCCGCCGCGCGGTCCCCCGTCAGCGCGACGTCGGCGCCCGTCGCCTCGAGGGCGCGGACGGCGGAGCGGACGTTGCCCGAGCCGTGGTCGAGCACGACGACGCGCGGGGAGGTCACGGCCCCAGCGTAGGCGGGCCGCGGTCACCCCCCGTGCGCTCTGCGCGCCCCTTCCCGCCGGTGCGGGGCTGCGGTAGGAAGCCTGCGGGGCCGCCGCCGGGGCGCGCCCGCCGTCCGGAGGTCGCCATGGCTCCCGCTCCCCCCGACCTCGCTGCCGCCCCGGGCGGCCCGGGACACCCCGCCGACGGCCACGACCTCATCCGCGTGCACGGAGCCCGCGAGAACACCCTGCGCGACATCTCGGTCGAGCTGCCCAAGCGCCGCATCACCGTCGTCACGGGCGTCTCCGGGTCGGGCAAGAGCTCTCTCGTCTTCGGCACCATCGCCGCGGAGTCGCAGCGCCTCGTCGACGAGACCTACAGCGCCTTCCTCCAGGGCCTCATGCCCGGCCGGGCGCGCCCCGACGTCGACGTCCTCGACGGCCTGACGACGGCGATCGTCGTCGACCAGGAGCGCATGGGCGCGAACGCCCGCTCGACCGTCGGCACGGCCACCGACGCGAACGCGATGCTCCGCATCCTCTTCAGCCGGCTCGCCGAGCCGCACCTCGGCGGGCCGCAGGCCTACTCGTTCAACGTGGCGTCCGCGAGCGGCAGCGGAGCCGTCAAGGTCGGCGACGGCGCAGCGGTGCGCCGCAGCTTCACCGTCACGGGTGGCATGTGCCCGCGGTGCGAGGGCCTGGGGCGCGTGGACGACATCGACCTCACGGCCCTGTACGACGCGTCGCTGTCGCTCGAGCAGGGCGCCATCACCGTGCCCGGCTACAGCACCGACGGCTGGTACGCGCGGATCTACCGCGGCTCCGGCTTCTTCGACCCGACGAAACCCGTCGGCGAGTTCACCGACGCCGAGCTGCACGACCTGCTCCACAAGGAGCCGACGAAGGTCGTCGTCGACGGCATCAACCTCACCTACGAGGGGCTCGTCCCGAAGATCCGCAAGTCCTTCCTCTCCAAGGACGTCGACGCGCTGCAGCCGCACGTGCGCGCCTTCGTCGAGCGCGCCGCCACCTTCGCGCCCTGCCCCGCCTGCGGCGGGACCCGGCTGTCGGAGGGCGCGCGCTCCTCCTGCGTGGCCGGCCTGTCCATCGCCGACGTCTGCGCCCTCCAGGTCACCGACGTCGCCGCATGGGTGCGCGGGCTCGACGAGCCCTCCGTCGCACCGCTCCTCGGAGCGCTGCAAGGGCTGCTCGACTCCTTCGTCGAGGTGGGGCTGGGCTACCTCACCCTCGACCGGGCGACCGGCACGCTGTCGGGCGGGGAGTCCCAGCGCACGAAGATGGTGCGCCACCTCGGCTCCTCGCTCACCGACGTCACCTACGTCTTCGACGAGCCGAGCAGCGGCCTGCACCCGCACGACGTCCAGCGGCTCACGGCGCTGCTGCGGCGCCTGCGCGACAAGGGGAACACCGTGCTCGTCGTCGAGCACAAACCCGAGGTCGTCGCCGTGGCCGACCACGTCGTCGACCTCGGCCCCGGCGCCGGCTCGGCGGGCGGCACCGTCTGCTTCGAGGGCACCGTCGAGGAGCTGCGGACGAGCGGCACCCTCACGGGCCGCCACCTCGCCGACCGCACGCCGCTCAAGCAGCGCGTGCGCACCCCGACGGGCGTGCTCGAGGTGCGCGGAGCCAGGCGGCACAACCTGCGCGACGTCGACGTCGACCTCCCCCTCGGCGTGCTCCTCGTCGTCACGGGCGTCGCCGGGTCGGGCAAGAGCTCGCTCGTCCACGGCTCGCTGCCCCGGGAGGTCGACGGGCGACCCGTGGTGCGGGTCGACCAGACCCCCATCAAGGGCTCCCGGCGGTCCAACCCGGCGACGTGGACGGGGCTGCTCGAGCCGGTCCGCAAGGCGTTCGCGAAGGCGAACGGCGTGAAGCCCGCCCTCTTCAGCGCCAACTCGGCGGGCGCCTGCCCCGTGTGCTCCGGCGCGGGCGCCGTCTACGTCGACCTCGCCGTCGGCGGCGGGGTCTCGACGACCTGCGAGGCGTGCGAGGGCCGCCGCTTCGACGCCTCCGTGCTCGAGCACCGCCTCGGCGGCAAGGACATCAGTGAGGTCCTCGAGATGCCGGTGGCCGAGGCCGTGGCCTTCTTCGGCTCCGCCTCCGAGCACCGCGAGGCCCGCGTGCCGGCCGCCCACGTCGTCCTCGCCCGTCTCGACGCCGTCGGGCTCGGCTACCTGCGGCTGGGGCAGCCGCTGACGACCCTGTCCGGCGGCGAGCGCCAGCGGCTGCGCCTCGCGACGGCGATGGCCTCCCCCGGCGGGGTGCTCGTCCTCGACGAGCCCACGACCGGCCTGCACCCCGCGGACGTCGAGCACCTCCTCGGCCTGCTGGACCGGCTGGTCGACGAGGGCACGTCGGTCGTCGTCGTCGAGCACCACCAGGCCGTCGTCGCGCACGCCGACCGCGTCGTCGACATGGGGCCAGGAGCGGGGCACGACGGCGGCCGCGTCGTCTTCGAGGGCACCCCCGCCGAGCTCGTCGCCGACGGCTCCACGCTCACCGGGCAGCACCTGGCCGCCTACCTCGGCGTCTGAGCCGAGGAGCGGCCGGCGGCCGACGAGGCGTCGGCGTCAGGCGTCGGAGGACTCCGTGCCGTCCTCCCGGGCGGCGGCACGACGGCGCAGCGCGGCGGTCGCGCCGAGCACGACGCCGAGGAGGGCCACGGCGGCGACGAGCACCGACCCGCGCCCGGCGAGCAGCTGCGCCACCTCGAGGAGGAGGACGAGCAGGCCCGCGACGGCGAGCACCGCGGGCAGGACCGGCGAGGGCGGGC
>NZ_JABEMA010000469.1 GCF_013004605.1 Pseudokineococcus marinus | reverse complement strand
CGCGCCGCCCTGCGGGCCGGTCTCGACCGGTGGCGTCCGCGGCTCGACGGGCTCGACCCGCGCCGCGACGCCGAGGTGCTCGGCCGCCTCGGCGGGCGGCTCGTCGTCCCGGCGGACGAGGAGTGGCCCCGGCGGCTGGCCGACCTCGGCGACGCCGCGCCCCCCTGCCTGTGGGTGCGCGGCGCGGGGGCGCTGGGCCCCCTCGTCGAGAGGTCCGTCGCCCTCGTCGGCTCGCGCGCCGCCTCGGCCTACGGCGAGCACGTCGCGGCCGACCTGGCCGCGGGCCTCGCCGAGCGCGGGGTCGCGGTCGTCTCGGGCGGCGCCTTCGGCATCGACGCCGCCGCCCACCGCGCGGCGCTGGCCGTCGGCGGGGCGACGGCGGCCGTGCTCGCCTGCGGGGTCGACCGCGCCTACCCCGCGGCGCACGAGGCGCTGCTGGCGCGCATCGCGGCCGAGCACGTCGTCGTGGCGGAGCAGCCGCCGGGGGCGTCCCCGACGCGGTGGCGGTTCCTCGAGCGCAACCGGCTCATCGCGGCCGCCTCCTCGGCGGTCGTCGTCGTCGAGGCGGCCTGGCGCTCGGGAGCCCTCAGCACGGCCACCCGGGCGGCCGGGCTGCTCCGACCGCTCGGCGCGGTGCCGGGACCGGTGACCTCGAGCACGTCCGCCGGCTGCCACCGGGTGATGCGGGAGCTCGCGGCCACCTGCGTGACCGACGCGGCCGAGGTGCTCGAGCTCGTCGACGCGGCCTCCGGGGAGGACGTGCCCGTCCCACCCGAGCGGGAGCGGTCGGGGCGCCGGCGCCCGCTCGCCGGCCTCGAGGGCGAGGACCTGCGGGTCGCGGACGCCCTGCCCGTGCGCCGGGGCGCGCCCGTCGTCTCGGTCGCCCGGGCCGCGGGGCTCTCCGAGCAGACCGTCCTGGCGTGCCTCGGGCGCCTGGCGCTCAGCGGGCACGCCGAGGAGGTCGGCGCGGACGACCGGGGGCCGCTGTGGCGCCGAGCGGCGCCGCGCGGCTAGCCCCTCCTCCCCCTCGCGGCCGCCCGTGACCCGTCGACGACGCCGGTCCCGTCGCCGGTCGCGGCCCCTGCTGCCGCCGTCGACCGTCCCGGGCCGCCGAGGGGCTGCGGCCGCGCCGCGGCTCCTCCGTCCGGGCGACGGGTCCGCGACGGCCGTGCGGGACCACCGACCACCGACGACGGGCCACGGCCCCCGACCACGGACCACCGACCACCGACCACGGACTACCGACCACGGGCCCCGACCACGGGCCCCCGACCACGGGCCCCCGACCACGGGCCCCGACCACGGGCCCCGACCACGGGCCACCGACCACGGGCCACCGACCACCGACCACCGGGCGACGCCGGGGCGGGTGGTTGCCCCGAGCGCGCGGGTGCTGGGAGCGTGCGTCCGTGGTGACGGGGACGGGGGAGCGCGCGCCGCACCCGGCTGCGCCCTCCGCGGGGTCCGGGCCGTCGGCGGGACCAGCGCCCGCGTCGACGTCCGGTGCCGACCCCGGGCCGGACGAGCGCGCCGCGCGCCTCCTCGAGGCCTTCGCCGAGCACCTCTCGGTCGAGCGCGGTCGCTCGCCGCACACCGTGCGCGCCTACGTCGGCGACGTCCGCGACCTCCTGGCCGCGGCCCGGCGCCGGGGCGGGGGCGACCCGGCCGACGTCGACCTCGCGCTCCTGCGGGCCTGGCTCTCGGGCGAGGCCCGGGCGCTCC
>NZ_JABEMA010000468.1 GCF_013004605.1 Pseudokineococcus marinus | reverse complement strand
GGTCACGCTCGTGGACGGCTCCCGGGGCACCTCCCCGCCGGTGCGACCATCGACCCGTGAGCACGAGCACCTCCCGCACGCCCCGCACCCCCCGGACCCCCCGCACCCGCGCCCCCGAGCTCGTGGGCCGCCGCTGGGTCGGCACCGACGGGCGGGCGCTGCGGATGGCGGACCTGCGCGGCCGCTTCGTCCTCCTCGACTTCTGGACGAGCTGCTGCGTCAACTGCCTCCACGTGCTCGACGAGCTGCGCGACCTCGAGGAGCGGTGGACCGCGGAGCTCGTCGTCGTCGGCGTCCACTCCCCGAAGTTCCCCCACGAGGCCGAGCCCGGCGTGCTCGACGACGCGGTGCGCCGCTACGAGGTGCACCACCCCGTCCTCGACGACGCCGACATGACGACGTGGCGCGCCTTCGCCGCCCGGGCGTGGCCGACCCTCGTGCTCGTCGACCCGACGGGGTACGTCGTCGCGTCGCTGTCGGGGGAGGGGCACGCCCACGGCCTCGACGCGCTGCTCACCGAGCTCGTGCCCGAGCACGACGAGCGCGGCACCCTCGTGCGCGGCGAGCGGCTCTTCGCCCCGCTGCCCGAGGAGGCCCCGGCCGACGGCCTGCGCTTCCCCAGCAGCGCGCTCGTGCTGCCGGAGCGCCTGGGCGGCGGCGTGCTCGTCACCGACACCGGCCACCACCGCCTCGCCGTCCTCGACGACGACCTCGCCGTGGTGCGGACCGTCGGCGAGGGGGCGCGCGGCCTGCGGGACGGCGACGCCACGACCGCCCGCTTCGCCGAACCCCAGGGCCTGTGCCTGCTGCCGGAGGACGTCGCGGAGCGCCTCGGGGTCGACGTCGTCGTCGCCGACAGCGCGAACCACGCCGTCCGCGGCGTGCGCCTCGCGCGCGACGGGGAGCCCGGGGCTGAGCAGGACCGCGCGCACGACCGGGTCACCACCCTCGCCGGCACGGGCGAGCAGCTCCGACGCCGCGAGGGCGGGGGACCGGCGCTCGCGCAGGACCTCTCGACCCCCTGGGACGTCGCGTGGTGGGACGGCCAGCTGGTCGTCGCCATGGCGGGGCTGCACCAGCTGTGGGCGCTCGAGCCCGGCGCCGGGGAGGAGCCCGACCCCGCCGACGGCGTCGTCCGCGTGCTCGCCGGCACCTCCGCCGAGGGCCTGCGCGACGGCGACGCCGAGCAGGCGTGGTTCGCGCAGACCTCCCGCCTCGTGCCGGCCGCCGACGGCGCGGCGCTCTGGGTCGTCGACTCGGAGACCTCGGCGCTGCGGCGCCTCGTGCGCACGGGCGACGCGCCCGACCGCTCCGTGCCCGTCGTCGAGGACGCGCGCCTGGCGAACGCCGCCCCCGTCGCCGCGCCCGGCTACGCCGTCGAGACCCTCGTCGGGTCGGGCCTGTTCGACTTCGGCGACCGCGACGGCGGCGCGGGGGAGGCGCTGCTGCAGCACCCCCTCGGCGCGGCGGTGCTGCCCGACGGGTCGGTCGTCGTCGCCGACACCTACAACGGCGCCCTGCGCCGCTACGACCCCGCGGCCGCCGCCGGCGAGCCCGCGGTGACGACGCTCGCCGCCGACCTCGCGGAGCCGACGGGCGTCGCCGTCGCCCCCACCACGACGGAGGAGGGGGAGGGCGTCGAGCTGCTCGTCGTCGAGTCCCGCGCCCACCGGCTGCTGCGGCTGCC
>NZ_JABEMA010000467.1 GCF_013004605.1 Pseudokineococcus marinus | reverse complement strand
CGACGAGGTCGACGAGGAGCGCGCCGAGGGCGGGGAAGAGCTGCGCCAGCCGCGCGACGGCGGCGGCCCACGCCCGGTCGGCCGAGACGGCCGCGAGCGCGGTGACGAGCGTGGCCGCGAGGTGCGCGGCGACCATGCCGGCGGAGCCGGCGAGGGCAGCAGAGCCGGCGGAGGCGGCCGCCAGGGCGGCGTCGACGCCCCCGCCGCCCGCGGCCAGGAGGAGGGCTCCGTGGGCGTGGGCGCCGTGCCCTGCCGCGGGGGCGAGGGCCGCGGCATCGACGTCCACCGCGCCGGCGGGTGGCACGGTCAGCGCGGCGAAGGCCGCGTGCAGCAGCACCTGGCCGGCGCCGAGCACCGGGACCAGGGTCCGCAGGCGCAGGCGGCGTCGCCCGAGGAGGGACGCGACGGCGAGGACCAGGGCGCCCGCCAGCCCGACGAGCAGCGGGTCGGGGAGGTCGCCGCCGCCCACGACGTGGGCGCCCGCGCCGAGGGAGAGGACGAGGGAGGCGACGAGCGCGCAGCGCACGCGCTGCAGCGCCCGCCCGTGATCGCCGTCCACGCCCGCGAGGCTACGCGGCGACGGGTGCTCGCTGGCGCGGCCCCGCCTGGTCCGGCCCTCAGAGGCGCTCCAGCGTCTCGCCGTCCTCCTCGCCGCCGTAGTACTGCGCGAGGACCGCGCGGAAGACCCCGGCGTCCTCGCCGTCCGCGTCGGCCGCGCGGGCGAAGAGGGTCATCGACGAGCGCACCTTGAGCGCGTCGACGCTCCCGAGCACGGCGGTCGGGTCGCTGCCGGGCAGGTCGGCGAGGGCGCGGGCGCACTCGCGCAGGCGGGGGCCGAGCACGGGGTGGGCGAGGTAGGCGCGCGCCTCGTCCAGGCCGGTGAGGCCGTAGTGCTGCGCCGTCGAGGAGCGGCCGAGGCCCTGCACCTGCGGCAGGACGAACCAGATCCAGTGGCCCTGCTTGCGGCCCGCGCGTAGCTCGGCGAGCGCCTGGTCGTAGGTGCCGCCGCCCTGGGCGTCGACGAAGCGCTGGAGGTCGTGTGCGTCGCTCACCCGACCACCGTGGCGGGTCGCGCGCGGGGGCGCCAGCGGCCCGGGTCCTGGCGGCCCGGCGCCGCGGCGTCAGACGGGCGCGCGGTTGCCGGCGTGCCGCGCCCAGACGACGGTGCCGACGAGGAAGAGGCCGCTGCCGGCGAGCAGGACGGCGGTGAGCTTGGTCAGCCCCGGCACCTCGACGCCCAGGTAGGGCAGGCCCGCCGCGAGCAGGAGCAGGACCGCGCACCCCAGGGCGAAGAACGCCGAGGCCCTCCGGCGGGCCACCTGCCGCATGCCGGCCTCGGCGCGGGTGCGGGCGAAGCCGAGCGGACGCTTCGCCCACGCGAAGCGCGACGCGAGCACGGCCAGCCCGACGGCGACGAGCACCATGCCCGGCCCGGGGAGCACGAGCAGGGCCACGCCTGCGGCGGTGAGCAGGCCCCCGACGACGGCGACGACGGCTGTGGGCACCTCGGCTCCTCCCGGCGGGCGGCGGACGGGCGCGGTGGGCGCCCGGCGGCAGGGTGCCACGGCGGGCGCCGTCCGGCTCGGCGTCGCCGGCGGCGTCACCCGTGGGAGCAGCAGCGGGCGCTCGGGGCGGTGGTCGCGCAGCACGCGTCCGCGGGTGCCCCGGTCGTCGTCG
>NZ_JABEMA010000466.1 GCF_013004605.1 Pseudokineococcus marinus | reverse complement strand
CGAGCTCGGGGCGCTGCTCACCGCCACCACGGGCCGGCTGCTCGGCCAGGCGCGCGCGTCCGCCGAGGTGGCCGCCGAGCTGCTCGAGGAGGCCGCCGTCACGGGCGTCCTCGACACGGGCCGCTCCCTCGGGGGGTCCGTCGACGCCGTCGACGTCGTCCGTCGCGAGCCGCGCGGCGTCGTCGCGGTCCTGACGCCGTGGAACGACCCGTACCCGGCGGCGGCGGGGCTGCTCGCGGCGGCCCTCGTCACGGGCAACACGGTGGTGCACAAGCCCTCCGAGCGCTCGGCCCGCGCCGGCCACGAGCTCGCGCGCCGCATCGCCGGGGCCCTGCCGGACGGCGTCCTCAACGTGCTGGCGGGCGACGGCGCCACGGGCGCCGCGCTGGCCGCCGACCCGCGCGTGCACGTCGTCGCCCACGTCGGCAGCACCGCGACCGGCCGGCGCATCGCCGCGTCCGTCGGCGCGCGCGGCGGCCGGGCCCTGCTGGAGAACGGGGGCAAGGACCCGCTCGTCGTCGACGCCGGCGTCGACCCGGCGTGGGCGGCCCAGCAGGTCGCCGTCGGCGCCTTCACCAACACCGGCCAGCTGTGCACGGCCGTCGAGCGGGTGTACGTCCACGAGGACGTGGCCGACGCCGTCCTGGCCGAGCTCGTGGCCCTCGCCGACGGCCTGAGCCCGGGCGACCCGTCGGACCCGGCGACCGGCCTCGGGCCGCTGGTGGACGAGCGCCAGCTCGCCCTCGTCGACGAGCACGTCCGCGAGGCCGTCGACGCGGGCGCGCGCGTGCTCGCCGGGGGCTCCCGGCTCGACCGGCCGGGCTCCTTCTACCCGGCGACGGTGCTCGACGGCTGCACCGACGGCATGCGGCTCATGACCGAGGAGACCTTCGGGCCCGTCGCCGCGGTGACGCGGGTCGCCTCCTTCGCCGAGGGCCTCGCGCTCGCGGCGGCGGGCGACTACGGGCTCGCCGCCACCGTCCTCACCCCGAGCACCGCGCACGCCCTGGAGGCCGCCGAGGCGCTCGAGGTCGGCACCGTCAAGGTCAACGCCGTCTTCGGCGGCGCGCCGGGCGGCTCCGCCGACCCGCGTCGCGGCAGCGGGCAGGGCCGGGGCTTCGGCCCCGACCTGCTGGGAGAGCTCACCGCGCTCAAGGCCGTCCACCTGGAGGCGGCGCCCACCGCCTGACGGGCGGCGCGGTCGGCCCGGACGACGACGCCGGCGCACCAGGTCGAGCCGGCTCGCCCCGGCCACGGGGCGGGGTCCCCGCGAGAGCCCGGGCCCGCGACCGAGCGGGTGCCCGGAGCAGGTGCCCGGGACGGCTGCCGGGCGCGTCGTCGCCGGGAGGGCCGAACGGGTGAGGCCCGTCGTCGGCGCGTCGGTCCGCTCCTCGGATCGGCGGACCGGCAGAGGGTCGACGGCTACTCTCGGGGGACCTGGCGCACCCGCGCCGAGATCGAGGACCGGCGGCCCCGCGCCCCGGTCCGCCGCGAGGGAGGGGGAGCGCGTGCCTGCTCGTCGCCCCCTCCGCAACCCCGCCGAGGTCGTCACCGTCGGCGCCGGGGTCGTGCTGCTCGTCGCCGCCGGCCACAGCGCCCTCGCCTCGGCCTCGGGCGAGACCGTCCGCGTCCGCGCCGCCTCCGCCGACGGGGCCGTGCCTCGTCCGACCCCGACGCCCGAGGCCGCCGGCACCGCCGGCATCGCCTCGCTGGAGTGGCTGGACAC
>NZ_JABEMA010000465.1 GCF_013004605.1 Pseudokineococcus marinus | reverse complement strand
CTCGGCGCGGGTCTCCTCGCCGGTTCCGCCCTGGCGGCGCGCTGGGCGACCGCCGGCGACGCGCCGGGCTCGGTGCTGACGCTCGCGGCCGGCGCCGCGTCGGTCCTCGTCCTCGTCGCGGGCCCCCTCACCGACCTCGTGCTGACGGCCGTGCTCCTCGCGCTCGCGGGCGCGGCGGCCGGGGTGGCGCTCGTGGCCTCGGGGCACCTCGAGGACGGCGGACGGGCCGTCGCCGCGCGGGGCGCCGAGCCCCTGGTGCTCGGCGTCGTCGTGGTGCTCGGCGCGCTGTCCGCCGGCCTGGTCGGCGGCACGACCTTCCCCCTGGGCTCGGCGGGGCGCCTGGACGTCGGCGGGGCCGGGGTGGTGCTGCTGCTCGTCGGCCTCGTGGGCCTCGTCGCCTCGCTCGTGGTCGTCCGGCCCCTCGCCGACCGCGCCGCGGGGCCGCTCCTGCCCGTCCTCCTGGCGCGGGCCACCTCCGGTGCCGCGGCCCCGTCGAGGGGAGCGGCAGGCGCCCCGCGGGCGCACGAGGGGGACGCGGGCGGGCACGGGCTCCCCGGCGTCCTCGTCGCCCTCGAGGGCGGGGACGGGGCGGGCAAGACGACGCAGGCCGTGCTCCTGGGGCGCGAGCTCGAGCGCCGGGGGCACGACGTCGTCGTCACCCGGGAGCCGGGCGCCACGCCCCTCGGGGCGCGGGTCCGCGGCCTGCTGCTCGACCGCGGCGCCGACCAGCCGGCCGTGCCGCCGCGGGCCGAGGCCCTCCTGTACGCGGCCGACCGCGCCGCCCACGTCCACGAGGTGCTGCGCCCGGCGCTCGCGCGCGGCGCGGTCGTCGTCACCGACCGCTACGTCGACTCCTCGCTCGCCTACCAGGGGGCGGGGCGCGCGCTGCCCGCCGACGAGGTCGCCTGGCTGTCTAGCTGGGCCACCGAGGGGCTCCTGCCAGACCTCGTCGTCGTGCTGGACGCGGACGCCGCCACCGCGGCGTCGCGGCGCGGGGCGCGGGGGGCCGACGACCGCCTCGACGCGGAGCCGGCGCCCTTCCACGAGCGCGTCCGCCAGGTCTTCCTCGACCTGGCGCGCCGCGGCGGCGACCGCTACCTGGTGCTCGACGCCGGCGCGGCGCCCGAGGACGTGGCCGCGCGGGTGCTGGCGCGCCTCGAGCCTCTCCTGCCGGGGCGCCCCGACGAGGACCCCGCGCGCGACGACGCCGACGGCCACCCCCTCGACGACCAGCCCGTCGACGACGACCCCCGTGACGACGACGCCCCTGACGACCGCCGCGGGGACGACGTCCCCTCGCCCGCCGTCCCGGGTTCGACGACCCCGGCGCGACCGCAGCCGGCCGTCGTCGCCCAGGACCCGGAGCCGGCGGGTGGTCCGGTCACGGCGCCGCTCCGGGTCGTCGCTGAGCCGCAGCCCGACGGTGACGGCGCCCCCCGGGGAGGCGCGACGGCCCGCGAGCGTGAGGCGACCGAGGTCCGGGAGATCGAGGCGGCGCAGGCCCGCCGGCGTGAGGCGCAGGAGCGTGAGGCGGCCGAGGGACGTGAAGCGGCCGAGGAGCGGGAGCGCGAGGTGGCGGAGGCCCAGGAGCGCGAGCGTGAGGCGGCCGAGGCGCGGGAGCGTGAGGCGGCCGAGGCGCGGGAGCGTGAGGCGG
>NZ_JABEMA010000464.1 GCF_013004605.1 Pseudokineococcus marinus | reverse complement strand
GGGGCCCGGGCCGTAGCATCGCCGGGCCCGCCGGGGGGCCCGGCGCGAGGCCCGCGGCCGGGACCGCCCCGTCCACGCCGTGGTCGACCGGACCACCGGACATGCCGAGGTGCTCCCGTGCTCACCGACCTGCGCACCGCCCCCCTCCCCGCCGACGCCGGCGACGCGGTGGTCGTGGTCGGCTCGGGGGCCGCCGGCATCGCCCTCGCGACGACGCTCGGAGCCGCCGGGCGCCGCGTGCTCCTGCTGGAGTCGGGCGGCGACGTCGCCGACGCCACGGCGATCGGGCGCGGCGACGCCCTCAACGGCGGGGTGGCCGACGCGCTGCCCTTCAACGGGCTCGGCGAGGGCCGGGCACGGGTCCTCGGCGGGACGACGCAGCTCTGGCACGGCCAGTGCATGCGCCTGCACGAGATCGACGTGGCGCCCCGGCCGTGGGTGGCCCGCAGCGGGTGGCCCCTGTCCCTCGCCGAGCTGGGCCCCTGGTACGAGCGCGCGGAGGAGTGGCTGGACGTCTCGGGGCGGGGCTACGGGCCCGACCGCTGGTCCGAGCACCCCGGCCTCCCCCCGCTGGCGTGGGACGGGGACCACCTCCTGCACGACTTCACCGAGTACATGCGCCAGCCGTACCTCGGCACCGAGCACCGCGCCGCCCTCGCTGCCTCCTCGCACGTCGAGGTGCTGCTGCACGCGACCGTCGCCCGGGTGCGCACGTCCGACGGCGCGGCGACGGGGCTGGAGGTCGTCCTGCCCGACGGCACGCGCCGGGAGCTGGCCGCGCGCGAGGTCGTCCTCGCGGCGGGCTCGATCGAGAACGCCCGGCTGCTGCAGCTGAGCGACGCCGACGGCGTCGGTCTGGGGGAGGGCCGCGAGCACACCGGCCGGCACCTGCAGGACCACCCCATCATCCGCACCGCCGAGGTGCTCCCACGCGACTTCCGGGTGCTGCAGGACCGCTACGTCGTGCTCCGCCGCGACGGGCGCCGGCTCTTCCCCAAGGTGCGGCTGGCGCCGCGGGCGCAGGAGGAGCACGGCCTGCTCGACGCGACCGCCGTCTTCGTCCACGAGCACGCCCACCCCGGCCTCGAGGCGAGCCGCCGGCTGCTGCAGGCGGCGCGGCGCCGCACCGCACCTCCGCACCTGCTGCGGGAGGTGGCGACGGCGGCCACGGCCGCTCCCGCCGTCGCCCGCACCGCCTACCGCCGCCTCGCGAGGGGCATGGCCATCGGCGAGCGGCCCTCCCACGTGTGGTTGCAGCTGTGGGTGGAGCAGGCGCCCCAGCCGGACCGCCGGGTGCGGCTCGCCGAGGAGGTCGACGCGCACGGCCTGCCCCGGGCGCGGGTGACCTGGACGTGCGACGACCTCGAGCTGGAGACGACGCGGCGGCTCACCCGCTGGGTGGCGGACGACCTGCGCCGTCTCGGCGTCGCGGAGGTGCGCGAGCTGCCGTCCATGGCCGACGACGCGGCCTGGCGGTCCACCGTCACCGACGCGGCGCACCCGGCCGGCACGACCCGGATGGCGCTCGACCCCGCGGACGGCGTCGTCGGCACCGACCTCGAGGTGCACGGGGTGCGGGGCCTGTCGGTCGTCGGCGGCAGCGTCTTCCCCACCTCGGGGTACGCCAACCCGACCCTGACGATCGTCGCGCTCGCGCTGCGGCTCGCGGCACGGCTCGAGGGGCGCGAGGCGGTCCGCGGCGCCTGACGCGCGGCGGCCCGGCGCGGCCACCGGCGTGCCGGAC
>NZ_JABEMA010000463.1 GCF_013004605.1 Pseudokineococcus marinus | reverse complement strand
CCTCCCCGGCGGGCGTCCGGCGCGGCTCCGCGGCCCCCGGGAGGAGCGCCGCGGCCGGGACGGCCGGGGGTCGCGCCGGCGCGGGCAGCCGCAGCGGCGCCGGGGCCGGCGGGCGCGCGGCGAGCAGCGGGCCGGACACCGGAGCCGGTGCCGGCGCCGCACCGAGGCGTCCACCGCCAGCCGCGCCGGAGCCGGCCGAGGAGGAGCTGACCGAGGAGGACGCGCCCGAGGAGGACGCGCCCGCCGGGCGGTAGAGGGCGGCGCGGCTGCCCTCGACGCGGGTCCACGCCGCGGAGACCCCGAGGGTGGTCTCGGCGGCGCCGAGGACGAGGACGCCGTCCGGCGCGAGCACCTGGTGGATGCGGTCGAGCACCTGCTGCTTGGTCGCCGTGTCGAAGTAGATGAGGACGTTGCGGCAGAAGACGACGTCGAAGCGCCCGCGCTCGGTGAAGGGCCGGGCGAGGTTGAGCTCCGCGAAGCGGACGCACGAGCGCACCGGCTCGCGCACGCGCCACTGCAGCCCCGCCCGCTCGAGGTGGCGGGCGACCATGTCGGCCGGGAGGCCGCGGCCGACCTCCATCTGCGAGTAGGTGGCCGAGCGGGCGCGCTCGAGGGCGGTCCGGTCGACGTCGGTGGCGAGCACCTCGGTGCGGAAGCCGCGCAGCTCGGGGGCGTCCGCGAGGAGCATCGCGATCGTGTAGGGCTCCTGGCCGGTGGAGCAGGCGGCCGACCACACCCGCAGCGACCGCCCGGGGCGGGCCGCGGCGAGCTCGGGCAGGAGCCGCTCGCGCAGGTAGGTGAAGGGCTCGACGTCCCGGAACCACGACGTCTCGTTCGTCGTCATGGCCTCGACGAGCTCCCAGCGGTCGGCCGCGGAGCCCGCGCGCGCCCGCGCGACGTAGGCGCCGACGTCGGCCAGCCCGGCGCGCCGTGCGAGCGGCAGCAGGCGGGAGGTGACGAGGTACTCCTTCGACGCGTCGAGGACGACGGCCGTCTCGGCGCGGACGACCTCGCAGACCCACGCGAGGTCCGCCGGCGACAGCGACGGGGAGGCGGGGGCGCTCACCGGGCACCCCCCGCGAGGGCCGGCGCGCCGCGACGGCAGGCGCTCGCGACGGCGCCGGCGACGGCGTCGAGGGGCAGCACGGCGTCGGCCAGCCCGGCGGACGCGACGGCGCCCGGCATGCCCCACACGACCGACGTCTCGGCGTCCTGGACGAGGACGGCGCCGCCGGCGCGGCGCACGTCGGCGCAGCCGTCGCGACCGTCGCTGCCCATGCCCGTGAGGACGACGGCGAGGACGCCGGCGCCGTGCACGTCGACGCAGGAGCGGAGCATGACGTCGACGGCGGGCCGGCAGAAGTTCACGGGCGCCGCCTGGGAGAGCTGCACGACGACGTCGGCGCCGGCCCGGCGCAGGACGAGGTGGCGGTCCCCCGGCGCGACGAGGACGCGGCCGGGGCGGAGGTCGTCGCCGTCCTCGGCCTCGCGCACGGCGAGGGGTCCGAGGCGGTCGAGGCGGACCGCGAGCTGGCGCGTGAAGACGGGCGGCATGTGCTGGGTGACGACCACGGGCACGGGCAGGTCCGCCGGCAGGGCCTGCAGCAGCCGGGCGAGGGCCTCGGGACCACCCGTGGAGCTGCCGACGGCGACGACGGCGGGCAGGCCGGCGCCGCGGCGGCCCGGGGGCGGGCCGGAGGGCGAGGCAGCCGCTGCGGCGAGCGGGGACGCGGCAGGGAAGGCGGTCGCGGCGACGGGCG
>NZ_JABEMA010000462.1 GCF_013004605.1 Pseudokineococcus marinus | reverse complement strand
GTGGTCGCCGTCGCGCGCACGAGCGGGGCCCTGCTGGCCACCTCGCCGACCATGCCGAGCACGGCGGCCGGCGGCGACGACGCCGCGGCCCGCACGGCGCGCACCGAGGCGGGCGTCGGCGCCGTCCTCCACACCGGGTACCCCGTGCGCTTCTGGGACCACGACCTCGGGCCCGACCGCGACCGCCTCCTCGCCGCGGACGCCCTGGCGGGCCCCGCGAGCACCGCGGGCGCCCCGGACCCGCGGTACACGCTGCGCGACCTCACCGGCCACGTCGGCCCGGCGCTGCACGAGGCGGCCTGGGACCTCTCGGACGACGGGCGCACCGCCGTCGGCACGTGGACGGTCCTGCGCGCGCACGGCGAGCAGTCCCTCCAGCTCGTCGCCGTGGACGTCGCCACGGGGCGGCGCACCGTCCTCCTCGACGACCCCGAGGTCGAGCACGAGGGCGCCGTCCTGTCGCCCGACGGCCGGACCGCCGCCTTCGTCGCCACCCGCATCAGCACGCCTGGGCGCGCCCCCCGCTCGTGGCTCGCGCTCGTCGACCTCGAGCACGACGACGCCGGCGCCGTCGTCGGCGCGGGGGAGCGGCGCGACCTCACCGAGGGGTGGGACCGCTGGCCGCACGCCCTCACCTGGACGCGCGACGGCGCCGCCCTCGTCGTCGAGGCCGACGAGGCCGGGGCCGCCCCGCTGTTCCTCGTCGACGCGACGTCCGGCGACGTCCGCCGCCTCACCGCCGACCACGGCGCCTACGCCGGCGTGCAGGTGGCGCCCGACGGGTGGGCCTACGCGCTGCGCTCGGCGTACGACGCCGCCCCGGCGCCCGTCCGGGTGCGCCTGGAGGACGGCGCCGTCGAGGACCTCCCCTCGCCCGTCGCGCCGCTGGCCCTGCCCGGTCGCCTCGAGGAGGTGCGCACGTCCGCCGCGGACGGCACCGAGGTCCGCAGCTGGCTGTGCCTGCCGGACGGCGCGAGCCCCGACGCACCGGCCCCGCTCCTCCTGTGGGTCCACGGCGGGCCGCTCGGCTCGTGGAACGCCTGGTCGTGGCGCTGGAACCCGTGGCTGGCCGTCTCGCGCGGCTACGCCGTCCTCCTGCCGGACCCGGCGCTCTCGACCGGGTACGGGCAGGACTTCGTGCAGCGCGGCTGGGGCGCGTGGGGCGCCGCGCCCTTCACCGACCTCATGGCCGCCACCGACGCCGCCGAGGCGCGGGACGACGTCGACGCCACCCGCACCGCGGCGATGGGCGGGTCCTTCGGCGGGTACATGGCCAACTGGATCGCCGGGCACACCGACCGCTTCGACGCCGTCGTCACGCACGCCAGCCTCTGGGCGCTCGACCAGTTCGGCCCGACGACGGACGCGGCGTACTTCTGGGGCCGCGAGATGACGGCCGAGATGGCGCGGGAGAACAGCCCGCACCACAGCGCCGACGCGATCACGACGCCGACCCTCGTCATCCACGGCGACAAGGACTACCGCGTGCCGATCGGCGAGGGCCTGCGGCTGTGGTGGGACCTCGTCTCGCGGAGCACCGCCGAGGACGGCTCGACGCCGCACCGCTTCCTGTACTTCCCCGAGGAGAACCACTGGGTGCTCTCGCCCGGCGGCGCGGTCGCCTGGTACCAGACCGTCCTGGGCTTCCTCGACCAGCACGTGCTCGGGCGGGCGTGGGTGCAGCCGGACCACCTGGGCTGAGCCGGCTCGTCGCGGAGACGTCGTCC
>NZ_JABEMA010000461.1 GCF_013004605.1 Pseudokineococcus marinus | reverse complement strand
CGCTCTTCCGATCTCGCGCCCCGGCGCCGCCGGGCCCGCCTCCTCCACCGGTGCGTCGTCCCCCTCGGCGTCCTCGCGGGGCCCCCGCCCGGCGGGTCGCCCGGGCGGTCGCCGTCGTGACGAGACTGCGGGAGCGCCCGCGGTGAGCGCCGAGCACGCGCCCGCCGACACGGCCGAGTGGGGCCGCGTCGACGACGAGGGCGTCGTCCACGTGCGCACGGCGGACGGCGAGCGGGTCGTCGGCTCCTACCCGGACGTCGCCGCGGACGAGGCGCTGGCCTACTTCGGCCGCCGCTTCGCCGACCTCGTGGCGCAGGTCGACCTCGTCGAGCAGCGCCTCGACGTGGCCGACGCGCCCGTCGGCGAGCTGCGCTCGGCCCTGGCGAAGGTGTCCCGCGCCCTGCAGGACGCGACCGCCGTCGGCGACCTCGCCGGCCTGGGCGAGCGCGTGGACGCCCTCGGCGCCCGCGTCACCGAGCGCGAGCGCGAGGCGAACATCGCCCGGGAGCAGGCCCGCGGCGTCGTCCGCGCGCAGCGCGTCGAGCTCGTCGAGGAGGCCGAGGCGCTCGCCGAGGCCGATCCCGCCCAGGTGCAGTGGAAGGCCTCCGGTGAGCGCCTGCGGGCGCTGTTCGACCTGTGGCGCGAGCAGCAGCGCGCCGCCGGCACGGCCCGCCTGCCCAAGGGCGAGGAGGACGACCTCTGGCGCCGCCTCAAGCACGCGCGCAACCGCTTCGAGCGGCACCGCCGGCACCACTTCGCCGAGCTCGACGCGCGCCACGGCGAGGCCAAGGCCGTGAAGGAGGGCCTCATCGTCGAGGCGGAGGCGCTCTCCGGCTCGACCGAGTGGGGCCCGACGTCCACCGCCTACCGCCAGCTCATGGACCGCTGGAAGGCGGCCCCGCGGGCGGCGCGCAAGGAGGACGACGCCCTGTGGGCGCGCTTCCGCGCGGCGCAGGACGTCTTCTTCAGCGCACGTGACGCCAAGGACGCCGAGCAGCTGGAGGGCGAGAAGGAGAACCTCGCCGTCAAGGAGGCCCTGCTCGTCGAGGCGGAGGCGATCCTCCCCGTCCGCGACGTGCGGGCCGCCACGGCCGCCCTGCGCGACGTGCAGGAGCGCTGGGACGCCGCCGGCCGGGTGCCCCGGGCTGACCTCGGCCGCATCGAGAAGCGGATGCGCGCGGTCGAGCAGGCCGTGCGCGACGCCGACTCCGAGCGCTGGCGGCGCACGAACCCCGAGGCGCGGGCCCGCGCCGAGGGTGCGCTGGGCCAGCTCCAGGACTCCATCGCCGGGCTCGAGGCCGAGCTGGAGCAGGCGGAGGGGGCCGGGGACGAGCGCGCCGTGCGCCGCGCCCGGGAGGCCCTCGACGCCCGCCGCGCCTGGCTGCAGCAGGTGGAGCGGGCGGCCGCCGACTTCAGCGGCTGACCCCCCGCGCCTCCCCTCGCGTCCCCGGGCGCCCGTCCACAGGTGGGCGCCCGGGCCCCGGCGGCTCCCTCCGGTGGGCGCCAGGATGCCGGGGTGATGACGGACGCCGTGCCCGCCGGGCCGCCCACCGGCCCGGGTCTCCGCCGCTCCGCCGCCCCCGACGGCGTGTGGACGCCGGGCGGGGTGCCCGCGGCCGTCCTGCGGGCGATGGCGGCCGAGGGGCTGCTCGTGGAGCTGGTGCCGCACGTCTTCGCCGCGGCCGACCTGGCGGGCGACGCGGTGGTCCGCGCCGGGGCGCTC
>NZ_JABEMA010000460.1 GCF_013004605.1 Pseudokineococcus marinus | reverse complement strand
TCCTCGGCGGACAGATCGATGCAGACGAGGAGGCGCCGGCCGGCCGGGCTCGGCGGGCGGCGCCGCGAGCGGGCCCCTGCACCCGTCGGGCCGTCCCGGGCGCTCGAGGGCCGCCGCCTTCCTGGCGCTGACCAAGCCGCGCATCATCGAGCTGCTGCTCATCACGACCGTGCCGACGATGCTGCTCGCCGCCGGGGGCCTGCCGCCCGTCGGGCTCGTGCTCGCCACCCTGGTGGGAGGAGCCCTCGCGGCCGGGAGCGCCAACACGCTCAACTGCTACGTCGACCGGGACATCGACGCGCGGATGGACCGGACGCGGGAGCGCCCGCTCGTCACCGGCGAGGTGACCCCCCGGGAGGCGCTCGTCTTCGGCGTCGCGCTCGGCGTGCTCTCGACGGCGTGGCTGGCGCTGCTCGTCAACCCGCTGTCCGCCGCCCTCGCGGTGGCCGCGATCGCCTTCTACCTCTTCGTGTACACGCTCGGCCTCAAGCGGCGCACCTCGCAGAACATCGTCTGGGGCGGCGCCGCGGGCTGCATGCCCGTGCTCATCGGCTGGTCGGCGGTCACGGGCGGCCTCGACTGGCCCGCCCTGGTCCTCTTCGGCGTCATCTTCCTGTGGACGCCGCCGCACTACTGGCCGCTGTCGATGCGCTACGCCCGCGACTACAGCAGCGTCGACGTGCCCATGCTCGGCGCCGTCGAGCGCCCGACCCTCGTCGCCCGCCGGATCCTGGCCTACTCCTGGGCGATGGTCGCGTGCTCGCTGCTGCTCGTGCCCGTGGCCGGGACGGGCCCGGTCTACACGCTCGGCGCCGTGGTCCTGGGCGCCTGGTTCCTCCTCGAGGCCCACGCGCTGCGCCGCCGCGCCCGCCTGGCCGACTCGTCGACGGAGCCGGTGGCCACGGCCGGCGCCATGCGGGTCTTCCACGTGTCGATCTCGTACCTCAGCCTGCTCTTCCTCGCCGTCGGCGCGGACCCCTTCGTCCCCTGGTGGTGACGGCTCCCCGGCGGTGAGGGCCGCCGGGAGGGCCGGTCGGCCCTCCCGACGACCGGCCCCCACCCTCTGCCCGGCTCAGCCCAGGACGTCGACGACGACGCGCGGCGGGTCGGACAGGCGGGTGACGCGGTACGGCGCGTCCGCGGCGGCGTCCAGGCCCACGAGGACCTGGGCCTGCCCCTCGAAGACCCCGCCCGCACGCACCTCGCGGACGAGCGCGGTGCCCTGGCCGTCCACCGAGCCGACGAGCTCCTCCTGCCCGGTGTCGAAGGGGTACCCGAGGCCGCGCACGACGACCTCGAGGAAGCGCTCGCCCTCGACGGCCACGGGGTCGCCCGAGCCCTGCTGGGAGGGCTCGTCGACGTAGTGCGCGTACCAGCCGGGCAGGCCGGCGGGGTCGCCCGCCAGCTCGACGACGACGCGGTCGAAGCCCTCGTGGCGTCCCGTGCGCACGTCCACGACGGAGAGGCCGGCGCCCGTGGCCGCCTCCTCCGAGGGGGCCGTGCCGACGTCCGCCAGGGCCTCGCCCGCCGCGTCGACCCCGTCCTCGGACGTCGGTGCGGACGACGCGGGCCCGTCCGTCGTCATCGGGTCAGTGGTGCTGGGGTCCGTGGTGGTCGGCCCCGCGGTGCTCGGCTCCGTCGTGGTCGCGTCCGTCGCTGCGGTGGCGTCGGAGACCGGCGAGGACGCCGCCACGGGGGAGGACGACGCGGGGCCGGCCGTCACGTCGTCGCCGCAGCCCGCGGCGAGGAGGGCCAGCGCGGCGGCCG
>NZ_JABEMA010000046.1 GCF_013004605.1 Pseudokineococcus marinus | reverse complement strand
CGTCCTGCCGGGGGCCCCGGGCAGCGGCGGGAAGAGCTCGGACCAGCGCCGCCGCGAGGAGCGCCGCCGCCGCGGCACGGCGATGTCGGGCGCCGGGCCGGACGACCGCGACCCCCAGACGGTGGGCCGCAGCGTCGACCGGCTCGTCGGCGAGCTGGGCTGGTCGGCGCCCGTCGCCGTCGGCGGCGTCGTCGGCCGGTGGGAGCAGGTCGTCGGCCCCGAGGTGGCGGCCCACGCGACGCCCGAGCGCTTCGCGGACGGCGTCCTCGTCGTCCGCGCCGACTCGACGGCGTGGGCGACCCAGCTGCGGCTGCTCGAGCCGGTGATCGCCCGCCGCCTCGACGAGGAGCTCGGCGCCGGCGTCGTCGTCAAGCTGCAGGTCCGCGGCCCCGGCGCCCCCTCGTGGCGGCGCGGGCCCCGCCGGGCGCCCGGCGGCCGAGGACCGCGCGACACCTACGGCTGAGACCGCCGCCCCGCACCGCCCCGACCGCCGACACGGGAGCCGGTCCCCGCGCTCCGGCGCTCCAACGGGCGCACCGCCCGGCCCCGTACCCCCCGTCCAGACCGGCCCCCGACCCGCTCAGCGCGGCGCTGAGGGCCCGTCCGGCGGTCCGGCGTCCCGGACGGCGGCCGTCCGCGGGGTAGACTCGCCGTGATCAGCAGGGCTCTCGCGCACGCGCGCGCCGGCGCCTGCGCAGCACTCCGCGGAGGGACCCCCGCCTCGTGACGAGCACCGGACCTGAGGGCGCGCCCGACCCCACCTGGGAGACCGACCCCACGGCCGCGCCGTCGGCCCCGGGCGCTCCCGCCCCGCACGGCACCCCCGCCCACGAGGGCGCCGCCACCGGCCCGGACGCGGGCGTCCAGGACCGCGAGCGGCTCGAGCGCGACGACGTCGCCGCCGCCGAGCACGTCGCCCCCGTCAGCCAGGACGGCGACGGCCTCGACCCCACCACCCGTCCCGAGGAGGCCGCCTCCCTCGCCTCGCAGGTGAAGGAGGGCAGCTACGGCGCCGACGCCATCACCGTCCTCGAGGGCCTCGAGGCCGTCCGCAAGCGCCCCGGCATGTACATCGGCTCCACCGGCGAGCGCGGCCTGCACCACCTCGTCTACGAGGTCGTCGACAACGCCGTCGACGAGGCGCTCGCCGGCTACTGCTCCCACATCGAGGTCGTCCTGCGCGCCGACGGCGGCGTCTCGGTCACCGACGACGGCCGCGGCATCCCCGTCGACGTCCACGCCACCGAGGGCCGCTCGGCCGTCGAGGTCGTCCTCACCGTGCTCCACGCCGGCGGCAAGTTCGGCGGCGGCGGGTACGCCGTCTCCGGCGGCCTGCACGGCGTCGGCGTCTCCGTCGTCAACGCCCTCTCCGAGCGCCTCGACGTCGCCGTCCGCCGCCAGGGCCACGTCTGGCGCCAGAGCTACCGCCTCGGCGTCCCCCAGGCGCCCCTCGAGCGCGGCGAGGAGACCGACGAGACCGGCACGACCGTCGTCTTCTGGCCGAGCGACGAGGTCTTCGAGACCACCGTCTTCGACTACGAGACGCTGCGCGGCCGCTTCCAGCAGATGGCCTTCCTCAACAAGGGCCTGACCATCAGCCTCGCCGACCAGCGCGACGGGCGGGGCGACGGCGGGGGCGCCGACGAGGGCGAGGAGGCCGGCGAGACCGGCCCCGACGCGCCCAGCGGCGCCGAGGGCACCGACGTCGCCGACGACGGCGCCCGCCGCGGCGTCACCTACCGCTACGACGGCGGCCTCGTCGACTACGTCACCCACCTCAACGCCTCGAAGAAGGTCGACGTCGTCCACGACGAGGTCATCTCCTTCGAGAGCGAGGACGCCGAGCGCCAGATCGACGTCGAGATCGCCATGCAGTGGACGGGCGCCTAC
The DNA here is from genome assembly GCF_013004605.1 of Pseudokineococcus marinus. GTDB lineage: Bacteria > Actinomycetota > Actinomycetes > Actinomycetales > Quadrisphaeraceae > Pseudokineococcus > Pseudokineococcus marinus. The sequence goes on along the minus strand of NZ_JABEMA010000046.1, from coordinate 12,577 downwards.
TCCGAGAGCGTCCACACCTACGCCAACACCATCAACACCCACGAGGGCGGCACCCACGAGGAGGGCTTCCGCTCCGCGCTGACCTCGCTCGTCAACCGCTACGCGCGCACGAAGAACCTGCTGCGCGAGAAGGACGACAACCTCACGGGCGACGACATCCGCGAGGGCCTCACCGCCGTCATCTCCGTCAAGCTCGGCGAGCCGCAGTTCGAGGGCCAGACCAAGACGAAGCTCGGCAACACGATCGCCCGCACCTTCGTCCAGCAGGTCGTCAACACCGAGCTCGGCGACTGGCTCGAGCGCAACCCCGGCCCCGCCCGCGAGGTCATCCGCAAGTCCATCCAGGCCTCCGCCGCCCGCATGGCCGCCCGCAAGGCCCGCGAGGCGACCCGCCGCAAGGGCCTCCTCGAGTCCGGCGGCATGCCCGGCAAGCTCCGCGACTGCCAGTCCAAGGACCCGGCCCGCTCGGAGATCTTCGTCGTCGAGGGCGACTCCGCCGGCGGCTCCGCCGTCCGCGGCCGCAACCCGGAGACCCAGGCGATCCTCCCCATCCGCGGCAAGATCCTCAACGTCGAGAAGGCCCGCCTCGACCGCGCCCTCGGCAACAAGGAGGTCCAGGCCCTCATCACGGCCTTCGGCACCGGCATCGGCGAGGACTTCGACATCGCCAAGCTCCGCTACCACAAGGTCGTCCTCATGGCCGACGCCGACGTCGACGGCCAGCACATCGCGACCCTCCTGCTGACCCTCCTCTTCCGCTACATGCGGCCCCTCATCGAGGGCGGCCACGTCTACCTCGCCCAGCCCCCGCTCTACCGGCTCAAGTGGACCCAGGGCGAGCACCAGTACGTCTACTCCGACCGCGAGCGCGACGCCATGATCAAGGAGGGCACCGCCGCCGGCCGCCGCCTCCCCAAGGACAACGGCGTCCAGCGCTACAAGGGCCTCGGCGAGATGGACTACTCCGAGCTCTGGGACACGACGATGGACCCCGACACCCGCACCCTCCGCCAGGTCACCATCGGCGAGGCCGCGGGCGCGGACGAGATCTTCAGCATCCTCATGGGGGAGGACGTCGAGTCGCGCCGCTCCTTCATCCAGCGCAACGCCAAGGACGTCCGCTTCCTGGACATCTGAGCGGTGCTGGTCCACGTGGAACGTCTGCTCGGGGCCGGGTGCCTCTCGGCTGGGGGCGCCGGGCGCCGGACCCGCCGAGGGCACTGGCTACGCACCCGCGCTGGGCTGCTGCCCAGCACGGATGCTCGCCTGACGTGCCCCCGGCGGGTCCGCCCCCCGGCGCTCGTGCACGTCGCCCGGCCGCAGGCGACCTCCCTCGTGGCTCCGGTGCTGCGGTCCGGTGTCCGGGCGCGGACGTCGTCGGCGGGCGGGAGCCGGAGCGGCCGGCTCGCCGAGATGGGTCTCACGCACCCGACCACGAGGGACACGGCCGCGGCGACGGCGACCTCCGCAGCAGCACAGACCCCGACGGTGCCCCAGCACGTGCACCGCCTCCTCGACGAAGGACTGACGTGAGCGAGACGACGCCCCCGGGCCCGGAGACCGACCGCATCGAGCCGGTCGACCTGCAGCTCGAGATGCAGCGCAGCTACCTCGACTACGCGATGAGCGTGATCGTCGGGCGCGCGCTGCCCGAGGTGCGGGACGGGCTGAAGCCCGTGCACCGGCGGGTGCTCTACGCCATGTACGACGGCGGCTACCGGCCCGACCGCGGGTTCAACAAGTGCAGCCGCGTGGTCGGCGACGTCATGGGGCAGTACCACCCCCACGGCGACAGCTCGATCTACGACACCCTCGTGCGGCTGGCGCAGGACTGGACGCTGCGGTACCCGCTCGTGCAGGGGCAGGGGAACTTCGGGTCGCCCGGCAACGACCCGGCCGCGGCCATGCGGTACACGGAGTGCCGCCTGGCGCCGCTGGCCATGGAGATGGTCCGCGACATCGACCAGGACACGGTCGACATGGGCCCGAACTACGACGGGCGCACCGAGGAGCCGGTGATCCTGCCGAGCCGGTTCCCCAACCTGCTCGTCAACGGCAGCGCCGGCATCGCCGTCGGCATGGCGACGAACATCCCGCCGCACAACCTCCGCGAGGTCGGGGCGGGCGTGCAGTGGTTCCTCGAGAACCCGACGGCCAGCCGCGAGGAGCTGCTCGAGGCGCTCCTCGAGCGCATCAAGGGCCCCGACTTCCCGACGGGCGCGCTCATCACGGGGCGCCGGGGCATCGAGGACGCGTACCGCACCGGGCGCGGGTCCATCACGATGCGGGCGGTCGTCGAGGTCGAGGAGATCGCCGGTCGCACGTGCCTCGTCGTCAAGGCGCTCCCCTACCAGGTCAACCCCGACGACCTGGCGCAGAAGATCGCCGAGCTCGTCCGGGACGGGCGGATGGCCGGCATCGCCGACATCCGCGACGAGACGTCGGGCCGCACCGGCCAGCGGCTCGTCATCGTGCTCAAGCGCGACGCCGTCGCGAAGGTCGTCCTCAACAACCTCTACAAGCACACGGCGCTGCAGCAGAGCTTCGGCGCCAACATGCTGGCGCTCGTCGACGGCGTGCCGCGCACGCTGTCGCTCGACGGGTTCGTGCGGCACTGGGTGGACCACCAGATCGAGGTCATCGTCCGGCGCACGCGCTACCGGCTGCGGCAGGCCGAGGAGCGGGCCCACATCCTGCGCGGGCTCGTCAAGGCGCTCGACGCGCTCGACGAGGTCATCGCCCTCATCCGGGCGGCGGCGACGGTCGAGGTGGCGCGCGACGGGCTCATCGAGCTGCTCGACATCGACGAGCTGCAGGCCCGCGCCATCCTCGACATGCAGCTGCGGCGCCTCGCGGCCCTGGAGCGGCAGCGGATCGTCGACGACCTCGCCGCGCTGGAGCTCCAGATCGCCGAGTTCCGGGCGATCCTCGAGAGCCCGCAGCGCCAGCGCGACATCGTCTCGGCCGAGCTCGCGGAGATCATCGAGAAGTACGGCGACGACCGGCGCACCGAGATCATCCCCTTCGACGGGGACATGTCGGCCGAGGACCTCATCCCCGAGGAGGAGGTCGTCGTCACGATCACGCGCGGCGGGTACGCCAAGCGCACGCGCACCGACGCCTACCGCTCGCAGCGGCGCGGCGGCAAGGGCGTGCGCGGGACGGCGCTGCGGGGCGACGACGTCGTCGAGCACTTCTTCACGACGACGACGCACCACTGGCTCCTCTTCTTCACGAACCTCGGGCGCGTGTACCGGGCGAAGGCGCACGAGCTCCCCGAGGGCTCGCGGGACGGGCGGGGCCAGCACGTGGCCAACCTCCTGGCCTTCGCGCCGGGCGAGCAGATCGCCCAGGTGCTCGACATCCGCGACTACGAGCAGGCCCCCTACCTCGTGCTGGCCACGCGGCGGGGCCTCGTGAAGAAGAGCCGCCTGTCCGACTACGACTCCCCGCGCGCCGGCGGCCTCATCGCGATCAACCTCCGCGGGGCCCAGACGGCGGAGCTGGGCGTCGCGGCCGACGGCGACGCCGAGGCCGACGGCGAGCCGGCGGCGGCGGTCGCGGTCGGCGGGGACGAGCTCGTCTCGGCCGTCCTGGTCGAGGCGACCGACGACCTGCTCCTCGTGTCCCGCAAGGGGCAGTCGCTGCGCTTCACGGCGACCGACGAGGCGCTGCGGCCGATGGGCCGGGCGACGTCCGGCGTCACGGGCATGCGCTTCCGGGAGGACGACGACCTGCTCGCGCTCGGCGTCGTGCCCGAGGGCAGCCGGCGCGAGGTCTTCGTCGTCGTCGAGAACGGCACGGCCAAGCGGACCCCCGTGGACGCCTACCGGGTCCAGGGCCGCGGCGGCTACGGCATCAAGGTGGCACGGCTGGCCGAGCGCGGCGGCGACCTCGTGGGGGCGCTGCTCGTCGAGGACGGCGACGAGGTGCTCGTCGTCATGGGCCGCGGGCGCATCGTGCGCAGCCGGGTCGACGAGGTGCGTCCGACCGGGCGCGACACGACGGGCGTCCGCTTCGCGACGCCGGACGACGGCGACGCCATCATCGCCGTCGCCCGCAACGCCGAGCGGGTCATCGAGGACGAGGTCGCGGCGGCCGACGCCGAGGGCGTCGCGCCGTCCGACGGCACCTCCACGGGAGGGTCACAGGTCGGCGACACCGGGGGCGCCGCGCGCGGGGACGCCGGTGCGGCCGGTGGTGATGGCGTAGCGTCCGCCGTCGAGGCAGGCCCCGGCGGTGGGACCGACGACGACGCCGAGGGCGACGTGGACGACGACGCCGGGGACGACGGGGCGGACGACGACCGAGGGAGTGGCGCGTGAGCGCGAGCGAGGCGCGGACCCAGCAGTCGACCGCCGGGGGTGCTCGCGCGACGTCCGCGGAGCGCAGCGCCGACGGCGGCGAGCAGCGCATGCCGGGCGAGGCCCGCACGGGCCAGCAGCGCCCGGCGGGCGGCGCGGGCGCCACGACGGCGGAGGGGCGCCGCGCTGGCGCCCCCGCGGGCAGCACCCAGCGGCGGGTGCGGCTGAGCGTCTCGCGCATCGACCCGTGGTCGGTGCTCAAGCTCTCCTTCCTCCTGTCGGTGGTCATCGGCATCGCCGTCGTCGTGGCCGCGGCGGCCCTGTGGACGGTGCTCGACGCGGTCGGCGTCTACGACAGCGTCAACAACGTCATCAGCGACTTCACGGGGACGGGCGGCGTCGACGTCACGACGTACGTGGGCTTCTCGCAGGTCGTCTCGGCCGCCACCGTGCTGGCCGTCGTCGACGTCGTGCTCCTCACGGCGCTCGCCACCCTGGGCGCGGTCGTCTACAACGTCGCCTCCGCCCTCGTCGGCGGGCTCCGCGTCACGCTGACCGACGACTGACGTCAACTCACCGAGGTGGGCCGGCCGGGGCACCCCGGTCCGGCCACCCCGGGGACGGCGGCGGGGTGGGGCGCCCGCCGTTCGCGCCTCACCCTGGTGCTGGGGTAACCTCCCGGCTGCACGGCGCGACCACTCCCGGGTGGTGGCGCCGCGGCGTCCCGGGCCTATAGCTCAGTCGGTTAGAGCGCTTCCCTGATAAGGAAGAGGCCAGAGGTTCAAGTCCTCTTAGGCCCACCGCTGGCGCCCCTGCGCCGGTCGCCCCCGGGGGCGTGGCGCAACTGGTAGCGCACCTGCTTTGCAAGCAGGGGGTTAGGGGTTCGAGTCCCCTCGCCTCCACCCCGAGCCCTCGAGGGCTGCCCCACGAGAGCCCCGGACCCCCGCGGTCCGGGGCTCTCGTCGTCCCGCCCGCGCCTCCACCACCGTTCCCGCCCCGAGTCGGTCTCCACGTCCGCAGACCGTGCCGTCCTCCCCGGGTGGTCGGAGGGACGACATGGCCACACGTCGCCTGCGGGGCTCGGTGGGGTAGGGCGACATGGCCACACGTCGCCTGCTGGTCGGGGCGGTGCAGCGGTGCGACGGGGCCGCACGCCACCGCCCGGGGGCGGACGCACGACGGCCCGCCCCCGGTCGGGAGCGGGCCGTCGGTCGGGCTGGAGCCGGGGTCAGGACGAGCTGCCGCCCTGCTTCTCCTCGGCCTTCGCCTGGGTCTTGTCGATGTTCTGCTGCGCCGCGTCGGCGGCCTTGTCGGCCGCCTCCTTGACCGAGGCGGTGGCGGACGCCGTCGCCGAGCGGGCCTTGTCGCCGGCCTCGGCCGGGGACGTCGAGCCGCTGGTCGAGGAGGACGCACCGCCCGGGGCGCCGGAGTACGCCGAGCCACCGGTGCTGGCGGCCCACGGGTCCTGCGAGGGCTGCGAGGAGCGCCACGCGGCGTAGGCCGCGCCGCCGGCCGCGCCGAGGACGCCGAGGACGAGGAGGACCTTGCCGACCCCGCCGCTGCGCTGGTTGCGCTTGGCCTTCTTCTCGACCTTCTTCAGCGACTTCTGCTGCTTCTTCAGCGAGCCCTTGACGGGCTTGTAGGCCTCGTCGACCTTGTCCGACGCCGCGCCGGCGGCGGCGTTGAGGGACTCGACGATGCGGGGCAGCAGGTCGTCGACGAGCTTGTCGTGCGCGGCGTCGACCGCCGGCACGAGCCCGCCGGCCGCCGCGGCCACGCGCGGCGCCGTGACCTCGAGGCTCTTGTCGCGGGCGCGCTCGTAGTGGGGCGTCGCCCAGTCGCGGGCCGCGCCCGCGTAGCTGGTGGCGCTCTTGCGCGCGGAGTCGGCCGCCGGGCCGACGCGGTCCTTGAGCGCGGCCGTCTGGTCGCGCAGCTGCTTGGCCGCCTTCTCGCTGCGGGTCTTCGTCCCGAAGTGCACGCGGTCCTCCTTGCGGGTCAGGGCCACCGCCGGGGAGGGCGGTGGCAGGTGGCTGCGGTGGTGCGCGGGCCGTGCTGGCGCCGGCCGCTGGTGCTCGGTTCGGTCCTGTCCGGCCGCCGCCGCGGACGGCGGACGTGTCGGTGGATCATCCTGCCCTCCGCGCGGCCCGCGCGCCGCTCGGGGACGGCGATCGTCGCGCGCGAGCCCCCGTGGGAGGATCGCCGCATGTTCGCGACCCTGCACACGTCCGTCGGTGACATCCGCGTCGAGCTCTACGAGGACCGCGCCCCGAAGACCGTCAAGAACTTCGTGGGCCTGGCCACCGGGGAGCAGGAGTGGAGCGACCCCCGCACGGGGAAGCCGTCCTCCGAGCCCCTGTACTCCGACGTCGTCTTCCACCGCATCATCAGCGGCTTCATGATCCAGGGCGGCGACCCGCTGGGCACCGGCACCGGCGGCCCCGGCTACACCTTCGACGACGAGATCCACCCGGGTCTCGACTTCACGCAGCCCTACGTCCTCGCCATGGCCAACGCGGGCACCCGCGGCGGCAAGGGCACCAACGGCTCGCAGTTCTTCATCACCCTGGCGCCCACCACCTGGCTGCAGGGCAAGCACACGATCTTCGGCGCCGTCGCCGACGACGAGTCCCGCGCCGTCGTGGACGCCCTGGGCGCGGTGCCCACCGGCGCCGGCGACCGCCCGCGCGAGGACGTCGTCCTGCGCAGCGTCGAGGTCGAGCGCTCCGCGTGAGCACCGCCGGTCCCGGCTCGCCGGGTGCGCCCGGCGAGCCGGACCGGCCCGGCGCGGGTGACCAGCACGGCCCCGGCGGTGGCGCCGGGGTGCCCGTCTGCCCCCGCCACCCCGACCGCGAGTCCTACGTCCGCTGCCAGCGCTGCGGGCGCCCGACGTGCCCGGAGTGCCAGCGCGAGGCCCCGGTCGGCGTCCAGTGCGTCGACTGCGTCGCGCAGGCCCGGCGCGAGGCCCCCACCGTGCGGACCGCCCTGGGCGGGCGGGCCCGCGGCGGCCGGCCCGTCGTCACGCTCACGCTCATCGGGGCGTGCGTGGCGATGTACGTCCTGCAGATCGCCAGCGGGAACGTCGTCACGAACCTCCTGGGCTTCTGGCCGCCCGCCGCGGGCGCCGAGCCCTGGCGCTACCTCACCTCGGCCTTCCTGCACTCCCCGGGCGGTCTGCTGCCGCTGCACCTGCTGCTCAACATGTACGTGCTCTACGTCGTCGGCCCGCCGCTGGAGCAGCTGCTCGGCCGCGGGCGCTTCCTCGGCCTGTACCTGCTGAGCGCCTTCGGCGGCTCGGTCGCCTACCAGCTGGTCTGGGCGGTCTTCGACACCCAGGCGCGCCTCGCCGTCGGCGCCTCGGGGGCCGTCTTCGGCCTCTTCGGCGCGCTGCTCGTCGTGCAGCGCCGCATGCGCGTGCCGGTCGGTCAGATCGGCGTGGTCCTCGGCATCAACCTCGTGCTGTCCTTCGTCATCCCTGGCATCGCCTGGGAGGCCCACCTCGGGGGCCTGGCGACCGGCGCCGCGGCCGCCGCGCTGCTCGTGCGCGCCCCCCGCCGGCCCGCCGCCCAGGCCGCCGGCCTGGCCGGCCTGGCCGTCCTGTGGGTCGCCCTCGCCGTCGTCGCGACCCTCCTCCGCGGCTGACGCGCCCGCCGGGACGCCTGACCGCCCGCCTGTCCACAGGCGCTGTCCCCAGCCTGGGGACGGCTCGTCGTCGACGTCGGCTCGGTCACGACGGCGCCGGGAGCCTCGACGCCCGGAGGACCGCCGCTCGAGGTCCCCGCCGACGGTCCCGACGCCGGGCCCGACCCCTCCGCGACGGGAGGTGCCCGTGGCCGGCGCAGCCCGCACCACCGTGGTCCTCGAGCCCGCCACCAGCTCGCCCGCCGTCGGCGTCGACGGCGCCCTCCCCGACGGCGCCCTCCCCCTCCCCGACGGCGCGGCCGACGAGACGCGGTCGCTGCTGCGGCGCGCCGCCGACCTCGACGGCCGGCGCGTGCGGCTCCAGGTGGGCGGCTGTGACCGCGTCGACCCCCTCGTGCGCCGGTGCCCCGCCGAGGAGGCGCGTCGTCCGGCCCTGCACGGCCGGCGGCTGGTGCGCCCTGACCCGCCCGGCCTCGTCGGTCTCGTCGGCCTCACGGACGACCGCGGCCCCACCGGCGTCGAGGGTGCCGCCGACCGCCCGTGACCCGCTGACCGGACCCTCGGGAGCACACCTGTGGACGGCCACCTGTGGACGACCGCGGGGTTCTCCACACTGTGGAGAACTCCTGGGGACGAAGCACACGCGTGTGGTTCCGCTGCTCACAGCCCTGGGTCGCACCAGGGCCGCGGCCTGGGACCGCGGGCCGTGAGCCCGCTGTCCACGGGGCGGATCAGCGCCAGCGGGTCGTCATGAGGAAGCCGACGAGGACGATCGCGAAGCCGGCCACCAGGTTCCAGCTGCCGATGCCGGGCACGGGGAAGCGGTTCTCGGTGACGTACCAGACGACGATCCACGCCAGGCCCAGGACCATGAGGCCGAGCATCACCGGCACGTACCAGCGGGGGTTGGGGGCGGCGGGGCGCGCCGTCCGGGTGCCCCCCACGGGGCCGTCCGGGGTGCGGGCGGCGGCGCCCTCGGGGGTGCGGGGGGCCGTCTTGCGACGTCGTCGGCCTCGGGACTCCGGCATCGGGGGCTCCTGCGGTCGGGGGCGGTGGCGTGCTCGCCCCCCGCGTCCGCGCCCGGTGGCGGAGGTCGCCTCCCGCGGCGCCCGGCGCGGGCGGCGGAGCGGTGCGTAGCCTAGTGGCCGTGGGGGAGCGGGCACGGGAGGGACGGCGCCGGGGCTCTCGTGCGCGCTCGCGCGCGGGCACCGCGGCCGTGACGGCGGTGCTGTGCCTCGCGGGACTGCTCTTCGCCACGAGCGCCGACACCGCCGACGGCACCGACCTGCGCCAGGAGGACGAGGACCTGCGCGCCGTCGTCGCCGACGAGTCCCACCGGGTCGCCGTGCTCGAGGAGCGGGTCTCGGCGCTGCGCGCCGGCGTGGAGGAGCTGTCGGGCGACGAGGTGCCGGGAGCCGGGTCCGCGGCGGCGGACGCCCTCGCCGTGGCGAGCCAGACGGCCCCGGCGGCCGGGGAGGGCCTCGTCGTCGTCCTCGCCGACGCGCCCCGCGAGACCTCCCTGGCGCCCGGCTACGCCCTGCAGGACACGGTCGTCCACTCCCAGGACGTGCAGGCCGTGGTCAACGCCCTGTGGCAGGGCGGCGCCGAGGCCATGGGCGTCATGGACCAGCGCGTCATCGCCACGACGGCGGTGCGCTGCGTCGGCAGCACCCTGCGCGTCCAGGGCCGCTACTACCCGCCGCCGTACCGCATCGAGGCCGTCGGCGACCCCGAGGAGCTGCGCGCGGCCCTCGAGTCCTCCGCGCAGGTGCAGCTGTACCGGGCGGCCGCGCGCGACCTCGGCCTCGTCTACGACGTCTCCGAGGACGACCTCGAGCTGCCGGCGTACGGCGGCTCGCTGCGCATGTCCTACGCGAGCGTGCCGCCCAGCGCCTGACCCGGCGTCCCGTCGTCGGTCCCCTGCTCCTCGTCGGTCCCTGCTCCTCGTCAGCCCTGCTCCTCGTCGGCCCTGCTCCAGGGGGCGACCTGGCGTGCCGATGGTCCGGGCGAGGACGGCGCCCCGCACGGTCGCCGTCCGATGACGGACGGCGGGCATCACGGAGGGCGGGGAGGGCGCGCGTGGCGGCAGCGGTGGTCGTGGTGGGAGGTGCTCCCCGGGAGCGGCCGTCGGTCCCGGCCGTGGTCGCCTCGCTCCTCGGCGAGCTGCTCGTCACCGCCGGGGTCCTCGTCCTGCTCTTCACCGCCTGGCAGCTGTGGTGGACCGACGTCGTCGCCGACCGCGAGCAGGCGGTCACGACGGCGGCGCTCGTCGACGACTGGCGCAGCCTCGCCGACGGGCGCCCCGCGCCCCCCGTCGCCGCGGCGTCCGCCGTCCCGCCCGCGCTCGCCGACCCGGCCCCGGGCGCCCCCTTCGCCCTCGTCCACGTGCCGCGCTTCGGACCGGACTGGGACCCGCGCCCGGTCGTGGAGGGCACGTCCGTCGACGACCTCCAGGCGGGCGTCGGCCACTACCCCGGGACGGCGCTGCCCGGTGAGGTGGGCAACGTGGCGCTGGCCGGGCACCGCAACACCTACGGCCGGCCCTTCCACCAGATCGCCGAGCTGCGCCCCGGCGACCCCGTGGTGCTCGAGACGGCGGAGGGCTGGTTCGTGTACCGCGCCACGACGGCCGAGGTCGTGCCGCCCTCGCAGGTCGAGGTCGTCGCGCCCGTGCCCGGCGACCCGTCGGCCGTCCCCGTCGAGAGGCTCCTCACCATGACCGCCTGCCACCCCATCGGGTCGGCCCGGGAGCGCTACGTGCAGCACGCCGCCCTCGACCGCTTCGTGCCCCGCGCCGCCGGCGCGCCGGCCGAGCTCGCCGGCGGGGCCGCGTGAGCGTCTACGGCGCCCTGTGGCGCCGCCTGCCGGGCCCCACCGCCGTCCGCGTCCTCCTGGCGCTCGCGCTGGCGCTCGCCGTCGTCGCCGTCTGCTTCCGGTGGGTGTTCCCCGCGGTCGCGCCCTCCGTACCCTGGAACAGCGGGACGGTCGAGGTCGCTGCACCGACGGCCGCACCCGTGCCGGCAGCACCCGCACCACCGGCAGACCCACCACCGTCCTAGCCGCCCGCCGCCACCGTGCTCGGGCCGGCCGGGTCGGCCCCGACACCGGACCCCGGAGCGCCCCGCCATGAGCCCGTCCTCGCGCAGGATCCTCGTCGTCGACAACTACGACAGCTTCGTGTGGACCATCGTCGGGTACCTGCAGCAGCTGGGCGCGGAGTGCGAGGTCGTCCGCAACGACGAGGTCGGCGCGTCCGCGGTCGAGGAGGTCGACGGCGTCCTCGTGTCGCCCGGGCCGGGAGCGCCCGCCGACGCCGGGTCGAGCCCGGAGCTCGTGCGGGCCTGCGCCGCGACGTCGACCCCCATGCTCGGCGTCTGCCTCGGCCACCAGGTGCTCGCCGAGGTGCACGGCGCCGTGGTCACGCACGCCGAGGAGCTCATGCACGGGCGCACGAGCGAGGTGCACCACGGCGGCCGGGGCGTCCTCGACGGCCTGCCGGCGCCCTTCACGGCCACGCGCTACCACTCCCTGGCCGTCGTCGACGCGACGGTGCCCGACGAGCTCGTCGTCACCGCCCGCACGCCGGGCGGCGTCGTCATGGCGCTGGAGCACCGTGACGCACCGCTCTACGGCGTCCAGTTCCACCCCGAGTCGGTGCTGACGCAGGGGGGCCACCGCCTGCTCGCCAACTGGCTCTCGGTGTGCGGCGACGAGGGGGCGCCCGCCCGCTCGGAGGGCATGGCGCCGCTCGTGCGCCGGTAGGGCGGGGCGCCGCTCGTGCGCCGGCAGGGCGCCGCCGGGGTCAGCCCTCGGTCGGGGTCGGCGTGCCCGTGGGCTCGGGCGTCGTCGGCTCGGGCGTGGTGGGCTGGGGCGTCGTCGGCTCCTCGGTGGGCTCCGGCGTCGTCGGCCCGTCGGTCGGCTCGGCCGTCGTGGGGGCCTCGGTCGGCGTCGGCTCGGGCGTCGCCGTCGGCGTGGGCGGCGGGGGCGTGGCCACGACGAGGACGACCGTGGAGCCCTGCGGCACGGGCCCGGCCCCGGGGTCCTGCCCCACGACGGTGCCCTCGGCCGCGTCGCTCTCGGTGAACCGGACGTCGGACTGCAGCTGCAGCGCGCTGAGGGCCTGCTGCGCCTCCGTCTGCGGCAGCCCGCGGTAGTCGTCGATCTCGACGGTGCCGTCGGAGACGACGAGGTCGACCGCGGAGCCGGGCGCGGCGCTCGCCCCGGACGAGGGGTCGCTCGTGAGGACGACGCCCTCGGGCGCGCGCGGGTCGGGGCGGCGCTCGACGTCGCCGACGCGCAGCCCCGCCGCCGCGAGGTCGGAGGCCGCCTCCCCCTCCGTGCGCCCGGCGAGGGCGGGGACGGCGACGGCCGTGGGGCCGGTGGAGACGACGACGGTGACGGTGCTGCCGCGGGGGGCCGTGCCGCCGGCGCTCGGGTCCTGCTCGGCGACGCGCCCCTCCGACACGTCCTCCGACGGCGCCGACTCCTCGGCGTAGGCGAGGCCCGCCCGCTCGACGGCCGCCCGCGCGGCCTCGGCCGTGCTGCCGACGACGTCGGGGACGGTCGCCGTGGGCGCCGGGTCGTCGCCGGTCAGGCGGGGCACGAGCACCGCCGCCAGCGCGACGAGGGCCAGG
>NZ_JABEMA010000459.1 GCF_013004605.1 Pseudokineococcus marinus | reverse complement strand
GCACGGGCCCGCCGGGGGCATCATGGTCGGCCGGGGCGGCGCCGCGCGGGTGCCGCCGGCAGGAGGTCTGGGTGCCCATGGGCGACGTGCTGCACGTGCGCGGCGGACGACCGGTGGACGGCACCGTCGCCGTCCGCGGGGCGAAGAACTTCGTCTCCAAGGCGATGGTGGCGGCGCTGCTGGGCGAGAGCCCGAGCGTCCTGCGCAACGTCCCCGAGATCCGCGACGTCGGCGTCGTCACGGGACTGCTCGGCCTGCACGGCGTCGACGTCTCCCAGCCGGACGACGGCGTGCTCGTGCTCGACCCGACCGACGTCGAGTCCGCGCACGTGGCCGACATCGACGCCCACGCGGGGGCCAGCCGCATCCCGATCCTCTTCTGCGGGCCGCTGGTGCACCGCCTCGGTGAGGCCTTCATCCCCGACCTCGGCGGCTGCCGCATCGGCGACCGGCCGATCAACTACCACCTCGACGTCCTGCGGCAGTTCGGCGCCGTGGTCGACAAGCGCGAGGGGGGCATCCGCATCACCGCGCCGAACGGGCTGCGGGGCACGCGCATCGACCTGCCGTACCCGAGCGTCGGTGCGACGGAGCAGGTCCTGCTCACGGCGGTGCGGGCCGAGGGCTTCACCGAGCTGCACGGCGCGGCGACGGAGCCGGAGATCCTCGACCTCGTGGCCGTGCTGCAGAAGATGGGCGCGATCATCGGCGTCGACACCGACCGGACCATCCGGGTGGAGGGCGTCGCCCGGCTCCGCGGGTACGACCACCGGGCCCTGACCGACCGCATCGAGACGGCGTCCTGGGCCTGCGCCGCGCTGGCCACGCGCGGGCAGGTCTTCGTCGAGGGCGCCACGCAGCCCGAGATGATGACCTTCCTCAACGTCTTCCGGAAGGTCGGCGGCGAGTTCGACGTCACCGACGAGGGCATCCGCTTCCTCAGCCCGGACGGGCCGCTGCGCTCGCTGGCCCTGGAGACGGACGTGCACCCGGGCTTCATGACCGACTGGCAGCAGCCGCTCGTGGTGGCGCTCACGCAGGCCGACGGCCTGTCGATCGTCCACGAGACGGTCTACGAGAACCGCTTCGGCTTCACCGAGGCCCTCGGCGGCATGGGCGCCCGCATCCAGGTCTACCGGGAGTGCCTGGGCTCCACGCCCTGCCGCTTCGGCGGGGCCCAGTTCCGGCACTCGGCGGCCATCTCCGGCCCCACGCCGCTGCACGGCGCCGACATCGTCGTGCCCGACCTGCGCGGCGGGTTCAGCTACCTCGTCGCCGCCCTGGCCGCGACGGGCGTCTCGCGGGTGTCGGGCATCGAGCTCATCGACCGGGGCTACGAGCGCTTCGCCGAGAAGCTCGAGGCCATCGGGGCCGACGTCGAGTGGTCCTCGACGTCGGCGTCCCGGGTGCGCGTCCCCGCCGGCGCCGGCGCCTGACCTCCGCCGGCGCCTGTCCTCCCGCCGGGGCGGAGGCGCCGGCCGGGCGCCTACCCGGCGAGGTGGAGGCGCCCCTGCGCCAGCGCGTCGGCCGTGCGCGGCCCCACGCCCAGCGCCACCGCCTCGCGCAGGTCGGCCCGGGTGTCGACGTCGCGGCGCAGCCCGGGGAGGGCGAGGTCCAGCACGGCCGCTCCCGCACGGGCGTGCCGCCGGGCCGACCCCTCGCCGTACGCGACGGGCAGGTCGGCGGCGGTCCGCGCGGCCAGCAGGGCGGTGCCCCGGCCCGCGGCGTCGGGCACGAG
>NZ_JABEMA010000458.1 GCF_013004605.1 Pseudokineococcus marinus | reverse complement strand
CGCGCGCCGTGCCGGCGCGGGCGGGCTCCGGCCGTCCCGAGCGGCCGTCATCCACCGCCCGGGCGGTCGCCCGGGCGGACGGCTGGCAGGTCTTCGGACTCCCGGGCGCGGACCTCTCGGTCCTCCTACTGGCCGTCGCTTCCCAGGCCGGAGCCCAGTGCTCGATGACGGCGGTCGTTCCCGGACACCGCTGCGGGGCAGTCCCGGTCTCCCACCGGGTTCCCTCTCTCGTCCTCCGGCGCGGACGCCGGCGGAACCAGTCGCGACGGGGACGCTAGCCGCCGGGGGCGGACGGCCCCGACGGCGTCCGCGGTGCGGGCGATGAGCCTCCGCGGTGACGGCGCGTCGCCGTCGTCACGGCGTGTCGTGTGCGGCGCGCGGGTCCGTTACCGAGATGTGACGGGCGCCGTCACCGTGGGGTACGGTCCGCGCGCTGCCCGGCGCACCGGGCGGCGCCTGCCCCGGAGCGCCGAGCCCTGCCGCCGGGTCGCAGGTCCCAGCGAGCTCGACGACGGCAGGGGCGGGGGACCCAGGATCTCCGGTCCCGCGGCGCGGGGCGGCAGCAGCCGTCCCGCCGACGCGGGACCTCGGGGTGAAGCCGGTCCTCCCGACCAGGGGAGACGGCCGGGTGGCTCCCACCCGAACCCGACAGCTCACCTCGCAGGCGTCTGGGAGAGGTCACCGCCCGTGCCCCTGCACGCCTCCGCGCGCCACCGCGCCCGCCACGCCGCCCCCGGGCCCGTGTCGACCCCCTTCACCGGTCTGACCCAGGCCGTCGCCTCGCGCGCCGGCGTGGTCGCCCGCCGCGGCGTCGTCGTCGGCGCCTCCACGGGCCTCGTCCTGACGCTCGGCACGAGCGCCTCCGTCGCCGAGCCGCGCGAGGACGCCCCTCGCCCCGCTCCGGCGCTGACGGCGCCCGCCGAGCGCGTCGAGACGGCGGCGCCCGTCGCCACCGAGGCGCTCACCGTCGCCGCGGACGTGCCCGTGACCTTCGCCCGTGGCGCCGCCCTCGGCGTCATCGCGCCCCCGCCCCCGCCGCCGCCCCCCGCGCCGGTCGTCGTGGCCGACGAGGCCGACGCCGACGAGGCGGCCGACGACAGCTCGTCGGACGAGAGCTCGTCGAGCGAGGGGTCGTCCGACCGGGGCGCCGAGAGCACCTCCCGGTCCGCCGAGCGCAGCGCCCCCGCGCAGGCGGAGCAGGAGCCCGAGCCCGAGGCCGCCCCGGCCCCCGAGCCGGAGCCCGCCCCGGCGCCCGAGCCCGAGCCGGCCCCCGCCGCCGCGTCGTCCGCCGGCGGCTCGGTGCTCGACATCGCCGCCCAGTACGTCGGCACGCCCTACTCCTACGGCGGCACGACGCCCGCGGGCTTCGACTGCTCCGGCTTCACGCAGTACGTCTTCGCCCAGGCGGGCATCTCGCTGCCCCGCACCGCCGCCGCCCAGGGCGCCGCCGGCCAGCGGGTCTCCCGCTCCGAGGCGCAGCCCGGCGACCTCGCCGTCACCTCCGACGGCGGTCACGTCGGCATCTACGCCGGCGGCAACCAGTGGTACGACTCGCCGCGCCCGGGCAAGTCGGTGTCGCTGCGCGACATCTGGACCTCGGACGTCTACTTCGTGCGCTACTGACGACCCTCCGCCCGGTCCCGCCGGGTGTCGACGACGGCCCGCCACCTCCTCAGGGGTGGCGGGCCGTCGTCGTCCGTGCGCCGCGTGGGTGCCGCCGCGGCGCCGGCCCTCCTCGCTCGGTGCCGGGCGCCCGGCCGGAGGTGTCGCGCGGGCGACGGCGGCACGACGG
>NZ_JABEMA010000457.1 GCF_013004605.1 Pseudokineococcus marinus | reverse complement strand
GGGCGCGCTCGTGGCGGTCGGGGTCGTGGCCGCGCTCGTCGGCGGCGGGGCGGCCGTGGGCGTCGGCGCCCTCGCGGGCCCCTCGAGCACCTCGAGCACGACGGCCGCCCTCGCGCCCTCCTCGAGCTCGTCCTCCTCGGGGAGCAGCAGCGCCCCGGCGACGACGGACGCGGTCGACTGGCAGGCCGTGTCGAGCCGGGTGGCGCCGAGCGTCGTCGCCATCCAGGTGGCGAGCCAGACCGCCCAGGGCGAGGGCTCCGGGGTCGTGCTCGACGACCAGGGCCACGTCCTCACGAACTACCACGTCGTCAACGGCGCGGGCAGCGGGGCGCAGATGCGCGTCGTCCTCCCGGACGGCCGCGTGTACGACGACGTCACCGTGGTGGGCCAGGACGCGGCGACCGACCTCGCCGTCATCCAGATCGCGAACCCGCCCTCGGACCTCCGGCCGGCCACCCTGGGCGACTCCTCCGCCGTCGAGGTCGGGCAGCCCGTCATGGCCGTCGGCAACCCGCTGGGCCTGTCCGACACCGTGACCACGGGCATCGTCTCGGCGCTCGACCGCCCCGTGACGACGACGCAGGAGAGCACCGACCAGCAGTCGCAGCAGCAGCTGCCCTTCGGCTTCCAGCAGCCGCAGCAGGCCCCGCCGGAGCAGGTCGTCACCAACGCCATCCAGACCGACGCGGCGATCAACCCGGGCAACTCCGGCGGCGCCCTCGTGGACGCCGCGGGCGACGTCATCGGCATCAACTCCTCCATCGCCAGCACGGGCCAGCAGGCCGGCTCGATCGGCCTCGGCTTCGCCATCCCGTCGAACGAGGCGAAGCGCATCGCGACCGAGCTGATCCAGGACGGCGCCGCCGACCACGCCTGGCTGGGCGTGACCCTCACGGACACGACGGCGACCGCCGACGGCACCACCCGCCTCGCCGCCGGCATCCAGTCGGTCACCGAGGGGACGCCCGCGGCGGACGCCGGCCTGCGGGCGGGCGACGCCGTCACCGCCGTCGACGGCCAGCCCGTCGAGGGCGCCGAGTCCCTCACGGCGCAGCTGCGCGAGCGGGCCCCCGGCACGACGGTGACGCTCACCGTCGTCCGCGACGGCGCGCAGAGCTCCGTGCAGGCGACCCTCGGCACCCGCCAGGACTGACGGTCCGACGGGTCGCCGCGCGGCCAGCACGGCCGCGAGGAGCCCCCGGTGCACGCCGCCGGGGGCTCCTCGGCGTCCGGGGGGTCCTCGGCGTCGGTCGCCGGGCCCGGCGGGCCTGTGGACGACGCCTGCGGGCCTCCGACGGGCGCCCCTAGCGTCCCGGCGCAGCGGGACCGCACCGGTCCCCCGAGCCCAGGAGGCGCCGTGAGCAGGTTCGAGGTCGACAGCAGCCAGGTGCAGCAGGCGAGCGCGGCGGTCCGCGCGTCGTCGGCCGCGCTCGCCGGGGAGGTGGACCGGATGATGCGGTCCCTCCTCGACCTGCAGGGCAGCTGGAAGGGGCAGGCGTCCAGCCAGTTCCAGGCCGTCGTGGCGGACTGGCGGGGCACCCAGGAGAGGGTCCGCGCCTCGCTGGACCAGGTGAACGCGGCCCTGGCGGCGGCGGGCACCTCCTACGCCGAGGTCGAGGAGCGCAACGCCCGCATGTTCGCGCTCTGACCGACGCGCGGCCCGGGCCCTGCGGCCCGGGCCGGGCGGGCCGGGGCGAGCCGGGCGGGCCG
>NZ_JABEMA010000456.1 GCF_013004605.1 Pseudokineococcus marinus | reverse complement strand
GGGCGAGGTGCCGGCGTCGACGGCGAGCCCCTCGCCGACGAGCCCGGTCCCGACCACCTCTGCGGCACCGGCGCCCGCCGCGCCGACGACCGCGGCGCCGAGCGCGACCGGGACGCCCACGGGACCCGCCGAGGTCGTCGCCGAGGGCCTGCCGCTCCCCTGGTCGGTCGTGGCCCTGCCGGACGGCTCGTCCCTGCTGAGCCTGCGCGACGAGGCGCGCGTGGTCCGCCTGACCGCGGCGGGGGACGTCGTCGAGGTCCCGACCACGAGCCCCGACGGGACCTTCGGCGGCGCGCTGCCGCGCGGCGAGGGCGGCCTGCTGGGGCTCGCGCTGTCGCCGTCCTTCGGCGAGGACGGGCTCGTGTACGCCTACGTCACGCGGGAGGGCGACAACGCCGTCGTGCGCGCCGTCCTGTCCGACGACGGTCTCGGCGAGCCCGAGACGGTCCTCGAGGGCATCCCGCGCGCGCAGGTCCACAACGGCGGCCGCCTCGCCTTCGGGCCCGACGGCCTGCTCTACGTGACGACGGGCGACGCGCGGCAGCCGGAGCTCGCCCAGGACCCGGCGTCGCTCGCCGGCAAGGTCCTGCGCGTCACGCCGGACGGCGAGCCGGCCCCGGGCAACCCCACGGAGGGCTCGCCGGTGTGGACCCTCGGCCACCGCAACGTCCAGGGGCTGGGCTGGGACGCGCAGGACCGGCTGTACGCCAGCGAGTTCGGCCAGGACACCTGGGACGAGCTGAACCTCCTCGAGCCCGGCCGCAACTACGGCTGGCCGGAGGTCGAGGGCCCCGGCGGGCAGGACGCCGCCGACGCCGGCTTCACCGACCCCCTCGTCTGGTGGCGCCCGTCGGAGGCCTCCCCCAGCGGCCTGGCGGTGACCGACGACGCCGTGTGGGTCAGCGCCCTGCGCGGGCAGCGGCTCTGGCGGGTGCCGGTCGCGACGTCGCCGGAGGGCGGCCCGGTCGGGCAGCCCGAGCCGTACCTCGTCGGCGAGCACGGGCGCCTGCGCGACGTCGCCGTGGCCCCCGGCGGCGGCGCGCTGCGGGTGCTGACGAACGACGGCGACGGCGAGGACCAGCTGCTGCGGCTGCCGCTCGGCTGAGCCACCACCCCTCTCGCGAAGGTGACGCCTCCTCCACCCCGGAGCCCCTCCCACGCGAAGGTGACGCCTCCTTCACCCCGAGAGGCCCTCCACTCGCGAAGGTGACGCCTCCTCCACCCCCAGGAACCCTCCCCGCGCGAAGATGACGCCTCCTTCACCGCCGGAGGCCCGGGCTCACCGGGCGAGCGGGTCCTCGGGCCAGGCGTGCTTGGGGTAGCGCCCGCGCATCTCGGCGCGGACCTGCGCGTAGGGGCCGCGCCAGAAGGACGCGAGGTCGCCCGTCACCGCGAGGGGACGGCCCGCCGGGGAGAGCAGGTGGACGACGACGGCGGTGCGCCCGTCCGCCACGCGGGGCGCGTCCTGCCAGCCGAGGACGTCCTGCAGCCGGACGGCGAGGACGGGCGCGAGCGGGTCGGCGTAGTCCAGGCGCGCCGTGCGTCCGGACGGCAGAGTCAGCCGCTCGGGCGCCAGCTCGTCGAGGCGGCTCGCCTGCGGCCACGGCAGGAGACGCCGCAGGGCGGTCGCGACGTCGGTGCGCGCGAGGTCGGAGCGGCGCCGCGCCGCGGCGAGCTCCGGCGCCAGCCACCCCGCGGCGCCCGCGACGAGCGCCTCGGGCGAGACGTCGGGCCACGGCTCCCCGAGGGCCGCC
>NZ_JABEMA010000455.1 GCF_013004605.1 Pseudokineococcus marinus | reverse complement strand
CTGGGCCTCCTCCTGGGCCGCGACCGCCGCGTCCGCCGCGTCGACGGCGCTCCAGCGCGGCGCCGCCCCGGTGCGGACGCCGGGCGTCGGCTCGAAGCGCACCCAGCCGTCGCTGCCGAGGTACACCTCGGGCCAGGCGTGCGCGTCGCTCAGGCGCACGCGGTAGCTGCCGTCCGCCTGCGCCGTCCCCGGCAGGAAGCCCACGGACACCCGCGCGGGGAGCCCGAGGGAGCGCGCCATGAGCGCCATGGCCGAGGCGAAGTGGACGCAGTAGCCGGAGCGGCGGTCGAGGAAGGCCGCCACCGAGCCGGCGCCGGTGCCGCCCGGCGCCTCCTCGCTGTAGGTGAAGCCGCCGTCGTCGCGGAAGAAGGCCTGCAGGCGGGCCACCCGCTGCAGGGGCTCGCCGTCGCCCGCCACCTGCTCGGCCAGCTCGCCGATCTCCGGCGGCAGGTCGTCCGGCAGCTCGGTCCACGTGGTGCGGACCGAGGCCGGGGGGCCGCCCACCTCGACGAGGTCGGCGGCGTCCGGCACGAGGCGCAGGGAGCGGACGGCGTAGGTCTGCCCCTCGGTCGTGGTGGTGCCGCCCTCGCCGACGAGGTCGAGCGTGCCCGGGCGCACGCCCCAGTCGCCGGCGTCCGGCTGCAGCTCCACCGCGGTGGCGGGGTAGGGGGCGGGCAGGTACTCCTGCCGGAGCGCGGCCACCTCGACCTGCAGCACCTGCGGCACGGCGACGCCCGCGTCGACGGCCGCCCCGACGTCGAGGCCGGGCGGCTCGGGCACGCCCTCCTCGAGGGGCTGCAGGGAGGTGCCGTCGTCGCGGGGGCGCCAGGTGTCGCCGTCGAAGACGTCGACCGTCACGAGGCGCAGGGGCTCGGTGGCCGGGCCGCCGCCTTCGAGGCGGTAGGTGAGGGCCGTCGCGTCCGAGCGCTCGCCGAGGTCGTCCGCCAGGCTCAGCAGCGGGTTGACGCGGGCCCCGCCAGGCCCGCTGCCGGCGGGCCCGCCGCCCCAGCCCTGCGCCCCGAGGAGGCCGGTGCCGCCCCAGGGCCCGAGGGCGGGCACGACGACGGCGGCGAGCAGGGCGACCGCCGCCGTCCCCGCGACGGCCACCAGCGACGGGCGGGGGCGGGTCGCCCGACCGCCGCCGCGGCGCCACCGGGTGGCCGTGCGCCCCCAGCGCCCCTCGCGCCAGCGGCTCTCCGCGCGCAGGAGGAGGAGGTAGGGCACCGCGGCGACGACGAAGGCCGCCACGGGCAGCCCGGTGCGCTGCAGCGCCGCGGCGGTGGCGACGAGGGCCAGCAGCGGCGCGCCGGCGGTGCTCACGCGCCCGAGGCGGACGGCCAGCACGTCGACCGCCACCGCGACGGCGCCGACGCCCCCGACGACGAGCAGCCGCAGGCCCGGCGGATCGGCGACGGGAGGCAGCGAGGACCGGACCACGGCCATGCCCTCGTCGACGAGGAGGCGCCCCGACGCGAGCGCGGCGGGGCCGGGCAGCAGCCCCAGGACGCCGCTGCCGGGGGCGTAGAGGGCGGTCAGGACCATGAGCGCCGCGAGGACCTGCGCGCCGGTCCGGACGAGGGCCGACGACGTCAGCGCGTCGAGGACGACGCCGACCAGGCCGACCACGACGACGACGAGGACGGCGTCGACGAACCAGCCGGGCCCGTCGACGAGCGGCAGCAGCGAGAGGGCCGCGGCGAGGACGGCCACGCCGGCGAGGAGCGAGGGGGCGCCCGGCGGCACGCCCTCGCGCCCACCG
>NZ_JABEMA010000454.1 GCF_013004605.1 Pseudokineococcus marinus | reverse complement strand
TCGTCGGACCGCCCGAGCTGGGCCGGTCCGACGAGCCGCCGGAGCTGCGCCTCGAGCCGCCCGAGCCACGAGCCGCGCCGGTCGCGCACGCGCGCGCCCGTCAGCGCCGGGCGAGGCGACGGCCGGAGCCGTCGCCCGCCGGCTTGCCGTAGTGGGCGAAGACGGCGGGCTCGTCCTCGGCCTTGAGCTCCCCGTCGGTGTCGATGGCCGGGGCCTCCTTCACGAGGCTCTTGGAGTACGCGACCTTGACGTAGTCGGGCCCGACCGTCGCCCCGTCGAAGGGCACGAAGACGAGGCGCTTGCCGCCCAGGAGGCCGCCCAGGGTGATGGTGCCGAAGGCTGGCTGGTCGGTCGCCGTGTCGACGTAGACGGCCTCGAGCTCGCCGATCTTGTCGCCGTCGGCGTCGACGACCTTGTGGCCCCGGTACTCGCGGATGTCGGCTGCCTCGAACACGCTCGCTCCTCGGGTGGCGGTCGGCGCCCGGGGCGCCGTCCTCGTCGTGGGACGGCCTCCTGGCCGCCCACCGGGAGCCTAGGGAGGACGGGGCGGCCTCGCCCGCCGCGTCGGCCGCGGCACCGGGGAGGCGGGCGGGCGAGGGCGGGCGGGCCCGCTAGCCTCGCGCGTCGTGCACCCCAGCGGCGAGCAGCACGTCCTCGAGCACGGCCCCCTGCGAGCGGTCGTCACGGAGGTGGGGGCGAGCCTGCGCTCCCTCACCGACGACGGTCGCGACCTGGTGGTGCCCTTCGGCGCCGACGAGGTGCGCCCCGTCTACCGGGGCGCCGTGCTGGCGCCGTGGCCGAACCGCGTGGTGGACGGCCGCTGGCGCCTCGACGGCGTCGGCGCCGCCTCGGGCGCGGAGCAGCAGCTCGCCCTCACCGAGCCCCCGCGCGGGCACGCGCTGCACGGGCTGCTCGTGTGGGAGCGCTACGCCCGCACCGGTGGGTCGAGCACTGCGGAGGCCGACGAGCTGGAGCTCTCCGCCCGCGTCGTCCCCCAGGCCGGGTACCCCTTCGCCGTCGACGTCGTCGTGAGCTACCGCCTCGACGACGCCGGCCTGACGACGACGGTCACGGGCACCGGGCTCGGTGACGACCCGGCGCCGTGGGGCTGCGCGGCCCACCCCTACCTCAGCGCCGGCACCGGCCGCGTGGACGACTGGACGGCCGCCGTCGACGCGTCCTCCTACCTCGAGGCCCTGGGGGCGCGGATGCTGCCGGGCGAGGTCCGCGCCGTGGACGGGACGCCGCGGGACCTCCGCGGCGGCCGCCCCCTGGCGGGCGTCGAGCTCGACGACGCGCTCACGGGGCTGGCGGCCGGCGAGGACGGCCTCGTCCGCTTCACGGTGGTCGACGCGCGCGGCACCGGCGCCGTCGTCGCGTGGGACCCGGCCGTGCTGCCGTGGGTGCAGGTCCACACCGCCGACCGGCCCGAGCCCGAGCTCGACCGGGCCGGCCTCGCCGTCGAGCCCATGACGTGCCCGCCCGACGCCTTCAACAGCGGCACGGACGTCGTCCGCCTGGCCCGCGGCGAGAGCGCCTCCGCCTCCTGGACGATCTCCCCGCTGCGGGGCGCGTGAGCCCGACGCCCCGCACGGCGGCCGGCCCGGGGACGAGGTCGGCTCCGGTGGGCGGAGGGGCGGGCCTGTCGCTGGCGGACGCCCTGGACGGGGTCGCCGTCGCCGCGGGGCTGCGCGCCGTGCGGGTGCTCGACCGGGTGCCCGCCCCGGCGTCGGGGTGGACGACGCTCGCCGCGGCC
>NZ_JABEMA010000453.1 GCF_013004605.1 Pseudokineococcus marinus | reverse complement strand
GCCGGCGCGTGAGCGCGCCGGCGGCCGACGCCGGGGCCGCGCGGCCGGCGGCCGAGGGACCGGCGGCGGAGGGGGCGCAGCAGGACGACGTCCTCCTGCGCGTGCGGGGCCTGCAGGTGCACTTCCCCATCAAGAAGGGCCTGCTGCTGGACCGCACGGTCGGGCACGTGCGTGCCGTCGACGGCGT
Organism: Pseudokineococcus marinus; assembly: GCF_013004605.1. Taxonomy (GTDB): domain Bacteria; phylum Actinomycetota; class Actinomycetes; order Actinomycetales; family Quadrisphaeraceae; genus Pseudokineococcus; species Pseudokineococcus marinus. Next base: position 1,617 of record NZ_JABEMA010000453.1, on the reverse strand, counting down.
CGACCTCGACCTGCGGCGCGGGCAGACCTACGGGCTCGTCGGGGAGTCGGGCTGCGGCAAGTCGACGCTCGGGCGCGCGGTGCTGCGCCTGGGGGAGCCGACCGCCGGCAGCGTCGAGCTCGACGGGCAGGACGTCCTCGCCCTGCGCCGCGACGAGCTGCGCTCGCTGCGGCGGCGGATGCAGATGGTCTTCCAGGACCCGATGTCGAGCCTCGACCCGCGCCAGAGCGTGGAGAGCACCCTCACCGAGCCGCTGCGCGCGCACGGCGCGCCGGGCGGGCCCCGGGCGTGGCGCGAGCGGGTGCTCGAGCTGCTCGAGGTCGTCGGGCTCCCGGCGTCGGCCGCCGCCCGCTACCCGCACGAGTTCTCCGGCGGCCAGCGCCAGCGCATCGGCATCGCCCGGGCCGTGGCGCTCTCGCCCGACCTCGTCGTCGCCGACGAGCCGGTCAGCGCCCTCGACGTGTCGGTGCAGGCGCAGGTCGTCAACCTCCTCGAGGAGCTGCAGGAGCGCCTGGGGCTGACCTACCTCGTCATCGCCCACGACCTGGCCGTCGTCCGGCACATCAGCGACGTCGTCGGCGTCATGTACCTCGGCGTCGTCGTCGAGCAGGCGCCGAGCGACGAGCTCTACGCCAACCCGCTGCACCCGTACACGCTGTCGCTGATGTCGGCGATCCCCGTGCCGGACCCGGCCGTCGAGGACTCGCGCGAGCGGATCCTCCTCACCGGCGACCTCCCGAGCCCGGCCTCACCGCCGTCGGGCTGCCGCTTCCACACCCGCTGCCCGTTCCGGCAGGCGACGCGGTGCCACGACGAGGTGCCGCGGCCGCGCGAGCTCGCGCCGGGGCACGTCGTCGCCTGCCACTGGGCCGAGGAGGTGCGCGACGGGCGCGTCCGGGCCAGCGCGGCCTCCCACGACCCGACGGCGACCAGCGCGGCGGAGGGCGGGACGGCGCCGCGGGACTGACCCGGGCCGGTCCCGGCGCGCCCGCTCGCCCCGGGTGCGCTAGGCAGGCGGCATGTGGTTCGACGCGTGGGGCGACCTGGGGCGGGTCCTGGCCGTGGGGGCGAGCGCCTACGTCGCCCTCGTGGTGCTGCTGCGCGTGTCGGGCAAGCGGACCCTGGCCAAGCTCAACGCCTTCGACCTCGTCGTCACGGTGGCGCTGGGCTCGACCCTGGCCACGATCCTGCTGAGCAGCGACGTCTCCTGGGCCGAGGGCGCGCTGGCGCTCGTGCTGCTCGTCGGGCTGCAGCTGGTGGTGGCGTGGACGACCACGCGGTGGCCGGCCAGCCGCCGGGTCCTCACCTCGGCGCCGACGCTCCTGCTGTGGCGCGGCGAGGTGCGCGAGGAGGCCCTGCGCACCCAGCGGGTGTCGCCCTCCGAGCTGCGACAGGCGGTGCGCGCCAGCGGTGCGGGCGACGTGTCCCGCGTCGGCGCCGTCGTGCTCGAGAGCGACGGCAGCCTCAGCGTCGTCCCGGAGTCCTCGCTCGGGGACGCCTCCGCCCTCGCCGACGTCCCGGGCGCCGCCCGGCGGGGCCGGCCGGGGCACCGCCGGGCCTGAGCGCGCGTCCCGCGCACCCGTGCGGCTCCCTGCGCGTCAGCCCACCGCCCGCGCC
>NZ_JABEMA010000452.1 GCF_013004605.1 Pseudokineococcus marinus | reverse complement strand
CCCTCGAGCGGGCGCGGGCGTCCGAGGCGGCGCGCGAGGACGAGCACGAGCTGGCCCTGGGCCTGGCCCCGCTCACGAGCAGCCTGGCGCGCGTGGAGCGCACCGTCGGCTCGCTGGAGGCCGAGCGCGCCGCCCAGGTGGGCCGCCTGGAGGCCCAGCTCGAGGCCGTCCGCCGCTCCGGCGAGGCGCTGCGCACCGAGACGACGGCGCTCGCCGGCGCGCTGCGCAGCCCGAGCGCCCGAGGGGCGTGGGGGGAGGTCCAGCTGCGCCGCGTCGTCGAGCACGCCGGGATGCTCGACCGCGTCGACGTCGAGCACCAGGTCACGGCGCCCGGCGCGGACGGCGGGCGCGTCCGGCCGGACGCCGTCGTCCGGCTGCCCGGGGGCAAGAGCGTCGTCGTCGACGCCAAGGCGCCGCTCGCCGCCTTCCTCGAGGCCGCGGCCTGCTCGACACGGGCCGCGAGCTCCACCGCCGCCTCGGGACCCTCGGCCGCGGCACGGCGGCCCTCGGCCGCTCCCTGCACCGGGCCGTGGAGGACTACAACGGCCTGGTCGGCACCCTCGAGCGACGCGTGCTCGTCTCGGCGCGGCGCCTCGCCGACATGGGGCTCGTCGAGGACGACCTGCCGGCGCCCGAGCCCCTCGTCGACGCGCCGCGGCCGCTCACGGCCCCGGAGCTCGTGGCCGACCTCGACGACGGGGCCGCCCCCGCCCGTGATGAGCGAGACCGTCCCGAGCGGGGGCGGGGCCCGGACGGCGTCCGCCGCGCCGGCTGAGGCTCCGGAGGGGTGTCAGGCCCGCATCGCGGCGGCGGTCTTGAGGTCCGCCCGGAGCTCGCGGGGCAGCGAGAAGAGCAGGTCCTCCGACGCCGTGCGGACCTCCTCGACGTCCCCGAAGCCGCGCTCGGCCAGCCAGGCCAGCAGGTCGGTGACGAGGATCTCCGGCACCGACGCGCCCGACGTGACGCCGACCGTCGTCACGCCCTCGAGCCAGGCCTCGTCGACCTCGCCCCGGTGGTCCACCCGGTGGGCGGCCCTCGCCCCGTGCTGGAGCCCGACCTCGACGAGGCGGACGGAGTTCGAGGAGTTGGCCGACCCCACCACGATCATCAGGTCGCAGCTCGGGGCGATCTTCTTGACCGCCACCTGCCGGTTCTGCGTGGCGTAGCAGATGTCGTCGCTCGGCGGGTCCTGCAGCGTCGGGAAGCGCTCGCGCAGCCGCTCGACCGTCTGCATCGTCTCGTCGACCGACAGCGTCGTCTGGCTGAGCCACACGACCTTCTCGGGGTCGCGGACCGTGACCGCGTCGACGGACTCGGGCCCGTCGACGAGCTGGACGTGCTCGGGGGCCTCGCCCGCCGTGCCCTCGACCTCCTCGTGCCCGTCGTGGCCGACGAGGAGGATGTCGTAGTCGTCCTTGGCGAAGCGCACGGCCTCCTTGTGCACCTTCGTCACCAGGGGGCACGTCGCGTCGATGGTCTTGAGCTGCCGCTCGGCCGCCGACGCGTGCACCGCCGGGGAGACCCCGTGCGCGGAGAAGATGACGGTGGCGCCCTCGGGCACCTCGTCGGTCTCGTCGACGAAGACGGCGCCGCGCTCGGTGAGCGTGGCCACGACGTGCTTGTTGTGGACGATCTCCTTGCGCACGTACACGGGGCTGCCGTGCAGCTCCAGGGCCTTCTCCACGGCGACGACGGCGCGGTCCACGCCGGCGCAGTAGCCGCGCGGCGCGGCGAGGAGCACGCGCCGACCGCCGCCCTCGCCGCCGGCGGTCGCCCCGCCCGCGGCGGACGAGGCGCCGTGCTCGGCGAC
>NZ_JABEMA010000451.1 GCF_013004605.1 Pseudokineococcus marinus | reverse complement strand
CTGGCCGTCCTCGTCGCCGCCGCCCTGGCCGTCGGGGCGTGGTGGGCGCTGCTCGGCCCGGGCGCTGCCGTGCCCGCGCCCGCCGTCGCCGGCCTCGAGCAGTCCGCCGCCGAGGGCGCCCTGGCGGACGCGGGGCTCGTCGCCGTCGTCTCCGAGCGCTTCGACGACGAGGTCCCCGAGGGGTCCGTCATCACGACCAGCCCGGGCCCCGGTGAGGACGTGCGCCCCGGCGGCGCCGTCCGGCTCTTCGTCTCGCGGGGCCCCGAGCTCGTCGCCGTCCCGGCGCTCGTCGGCGACGACCTCGCCACCGCCCGCTCCGACGCGCGGGACGCCGGGCTGGGGCTCACCGAGGCCGAGCCCGTCTACGACGAGCAGGTGCCCGAGGGCGCCGTCGTCCGCCAGGACCCCGCCGCCGGTGTCGAGCTGCGCCGCGGCGAGCAGGTCACCGTCGTGCCCTCGCAGGGCCGGCAGCCGATCGACGTCCCCGACCTCGTCGGCAGCACCCGCGAGGACGCCCTCGCCGCCCTCGACGGCGCCGGGCTCGAGGCCTCCGTCGCGGAGGAGAACAGCGACGTCGTGCCCGAGGGCGACGTCGTCCGGCAGGACCCCGCGGACGGGACCCTCTTCGCCGGCGACCCTGTCTCCCTCGTCGTCTCCCTCGGGCCCGAGCTCGTGGACGTCCCCGACGTCGTCGGGCAGCAGCTCGAGCCGGCCCGTGAGGAGCTCGAGGCCGCCGGCTTCGTCGTCGAGGAGGAGCGGGTCCTCGGCGGCTTCTTCGGGACGGTGCGCGACCAGAGCGTCGAGGGCGGCACGCGCGCCCGGCCGGGCACGACGATCACCCTCACCGTCGTCTGAGGAACCGTCCCCGGGAGGTAACGTGCCCTGACGACGGGGCGGGCTCCGACGGCCGGACGGGTCAGCCGCGGCCGGGGGCCTCGTCCTCCTGGTAGGCGTAGCGCTCCTGGCGCCAGCAGTCGCCGACGGCGTGGTAGCCGCGCTCCTCCCAGAAGCCCCGCTTGACCTCGGTGAGGTACTCCCAGCCGCGGAACCACTTCGGGCCCTTCCACGAGTACAGGTGCGGCAGCACGAGGCGCACCGGGAACCCGTGCTCGGGCGTCAGCGGCTGCCCGCCCCGGTGGGTGGCCAGCAGGGTCCGCGGCGAGGTGAGGTCCTCGATGCGCACCGTGGCCGAGTAGCCGTACTCGGCGTAGACGAGGGCGGCGACGACGTCGTCCGCCGGCGGGTGGCGCTCGACGAGCTCGCGCGCCGGCACGCCCTCCCACTCGTTGTCGAGGACGCTCCACCGCGCGGCGCAGTGCAGGTCCGAGCGCACGCGCGCCCGGGGCAGCCCGCCGAACTCCTCGTAGTCGAGTTGGTGACGCTCCCCGTCGCGCGTGGCGCCCTCGACGACGAGGCTCCACCGCTCGGGGCGGAAGCGGGGCACCCGCCCGTAGTGCATGACCGGCAGGTCGGGCAGCGCCTGCTGCCCCGGCGGCAGCGTCCGCGGCGCCACGTAGGCCGTGAGCGGCGCTCCCGACGCGCCGACGAGGGGGCCCGGCTGGTCCTCCGGGCGCCCCGCCCCGGTCCGGCCCTCCTCCGGCGGCTCCCCCGTGCCCCGGCTCACGGCTGCCGGTGCCCCCGCGGCTCGTCGGAGGCCCCGGGCGGGCCGCCGCCGTCGGGCAGGCCGGCCAGCAGCTCGTGCAGCACCTCGGCCGCCCGGCGGGCCCCGTCGTCGTCGACGTCGAGGTGGGTGACCAGCCGCAGCACCCGCGGGCCCAG
>NZ_JABEMA010000450.1 GCF_013004605.1 Pseudokineococcus marinus | reverse complement strand
CGGTGGCCGCGCGGGCGGCGCTCGTGAGCGGGGCGGTCGTCGTGCTCGTCGCCCTGGCCGGCGGGGTGGGCGCCGTCGTGCGCGTCGTCGTGGACGGCGAGGTGCGCACCCGCCTCGGGGGCCGTCTGCCGTGGGGCACCGCGGTCGTCAACGTGCTCGGCTCGCTGCTCATCGGCCTCGTCACCGGGCTGCTGGGCGGGCCCGCCGCGCCCGCGTCCGACGCCGCCGCGGCGGCCGTGCTCGCCACCGGGTTCTGCGGCGGCTTCACGACCTTCGGCACCGCCGTCGTCGAGGTGCTGCGCCTGCTCGAGCAGCGCCGCGTCGGCGCCGCGGCCGCGGCGGCCGCCGCCACCGTCGTCGTCAGCACCCTCGCGGCCGCGCTCGGCCTGGTGCTCGGCCGCGCCCTCTGAGGGTGCGCCCTCCGAGGCGCGCAGAGGCCGGACCGGCGACGACTCGCCCGCCGAGGGGCGTCGAAGGCGAAGGAGGCGTCACCTCCACGTCGGACGCGGCGGGCGGAGGGCGACGTCGACACGTCCGTCCGGGTGGCGGCGCGGCCTCGCGTCCCGGATGGCGGGACGGCCGTCCCGAGGGGTGGTGCGGCCGGCGGCGGGTGCCCTAGCGTCGTCGGCAGGTCAAGAGCGCCAGCGACAAGCCCCGGCTCGCTGGCCGGCAACCCTCCTCCGCGGTGGGGTGCCCCGGGTGAGGACCTGGCCGCACCGGCCCTGGTGCGGCAAGCGCGGACCTCCGGGTCCGGTGGACGCCGCAGGAGACCCCCATGAGCACGCACCCCGTCGTCGCTGACCGCGCCCTCGACCGGGCCGTCGACCGAGCTGTGGCGGCGGCCCCGCCCGCCCGGCGCCTCGCCGTCGTGCCGCCCCCCGCCCCGCCTCGCGAGGAGGCGGGCGCCCCGTCGGAGCCGTCAGGGCCGGCGGTGCCCCGCGCCCGCACCGCGCCCGCGCCCGGCGACGAGCCGCTGCTGCCCGTCGTCGGCGGCGAGGAGCAGGTGCCGCTCGTCACCGGGGGCACGGCCCGCTACGCCAACCTCGACGTCGCGGCCAGCGCGCCCGCCCTGTGCTGGGTCGCCGACCACGTCGAGCGGGTCCTGCCGCTGTACGCCAGCGTCCACCGCGGCGCCGGGTACGCCTCGCAGGTGAGCACGGCCGTCCTCGAGGGGGCGCGCGACGTCGTCGGCGGCTTCGTCGGGGCCCGCGCGGACGACGTCGTCGTCTGGACGCGGAGCACGACCGACGCCCTCGCCGTCCTCGCCGGCTGCGTCCCCGACGGCGGCTCGGTGCTCGTCCTCGACCTCGAGCACCACGCCAACCTCCTGCCGTGGCGCACGCAGGGCCACCGGGGCGTCACCTCGCGCGTCGTCGAGGCCGCACCGACCCTCGAGGGGACGCTGGCCGTCCTCGCGGACGCCCTGGCCGCCGAGCCGACGTCGCTGCTCGCCGTCACCGGCGCGAGCAACGTCACGGGGGAGGAGCTGCCGCTGCGCCGGCTCGCCGACCTCGCGCACGCCGCCGGCGCCCGCCTCGCCGTCGACGCCGCCCAGCTGGCGCCGCACCGGGCGGTCGACGTGGCCCGCGACGGCGTCGACTGGGTGGCCCTCTCCGGCCACAAGCTGTACGCGCCCTTCGGTGCGGGCGCGCTCGTCGGCCGCCGCGCTGGCCCTCCTCGCCGCGGGCTGCGGCGACGACGTGACGGCCGGCCCCGCGTCGTCCTCCCCCGTGGCGGCGTCCTCGCCGGTCTCCGACGCCACCGCAGCGACGGACGCGACCAC